>DATNFM010000288.1:0-16664 GCA_035606435.1 Streptosporangiaceae bacterium
GCGGCGGCCCAGTCGCTTCGTCACTCCCCAGCGGGCAACGCGCACCAGCGCCTCGAATATCACTGCCCGGCTCATCTTGCTCTTGCCGCGGGCCCGCTCGATGAAGGTGATCGGTACCTCGGTGACCCGGCCGCCGTTGGACACCGTGCGCAGCGTGAGGTCGATCTGGAAGCAGTAGCCCTGCGAGTCCACCTCGGCCAGGCCGATGCCGCGCAGGGTCTGCGCGCGATAGGCGCGGTAGCCGCCGGTGGCGTCGTGCACGCCGATGCCGAGCATGATCTTGACGTACAGGTTCGCGCCGCGAGACAGCGCCTCCCTCGACTTCGGCCAGTTCACGACCGTGCCGCCGGGAACGTAGCGGGAGCCGATCACCAGGTCGGCGTCTTCGAGTGCGGTGAGCATCTTCGGCAGGTCCTGCGGGTCGTGCGAGCCGTCCGCGTCCATCTCGACCATGACGTGGTAGCCCTTGTCGAGCGCCCAGCCGAAGCCGGCGATGTAGGCGGTGCCCAGGCCCGACTTGCCCGGCCGGTGCATCACGTGCACGCGGGTGTCGGACGCGGCGAGCTTGTCCGCGATCTCCCCGGTGCCGTCCGGGCTGTTGTCGTCGACGATGAGAATGTCGACCTCCGGCACCGCCGTCCTGACCCTGGTCACGATCAACTCAAGGTTGTCGCGCTCGTTGTAGGTCGGCATGATGACGGCCACCGGGCCAAGCGAATCGGTGGGCCGCTCAGAAGAAGTCAATCTGTCCTGCCTCGTTGAGAATCTGGCTACGCGATCAGAGAAGAACGATGTCAACCCGGCGCTGTCTGGTTCCCGCTAGCCAGCCCTTCCGGGGGCTCCCCGGGGTGCTCCCCCGGGCCCAGCACCGCGCCTGCCCGTGCGTCGCGATCACCGCCAGATTAGCCGATCGAGCGGCCTGACGCTGAGTAGCCCCGGAGATCTGACTATCTCTGACGATACGTAGAACACATGCCCCGACTACCCCAAAGTCGCCCCGCAGCAAGGCCCGGAGCGCCGGCCTTCTGGCCCCGCCGTCCTCGTCACAGCCACGAACCTCCCGCCTCAAGCATTCCCCTCCCCGGCGTTCCCCCGGCTGCCCGGTCGCGCGCCTTCCACTTAGCCCTGGTTACGACGTCTTAGCCCTGATTAGCGACAAATTTTGTCGGATTGATCCTGATTTCCTCGGTCGTAACCCGGGCTATGTCGTCGTAACCAGGGCTATGTGTTCGCAGCCAGGGCTAAGTGCCTCCGACCCGTGTGGAGCATGTGACTACTGGGGCTGGAGGTGGGTGAAGAGTAGGTGGGCGGGAGGGCCTTAACTGGCCTTGGCCGTAGGCCCGTCGCCAAAGAGAGCGCAGCGACCGGAGGCGACAAGCTAACAAGGAAGGGGCTCAGACATCCTTCGGACCGGAGGGCGTCCGGCCGGCAGCAGGCTCGCCCTTCGTTGTCTACTGGATGTCTGTGCCCCTTCCAGGTCCAGATGCCAGCAACAGCTGACTCAGCTCGCCTGCCGGCCACTGGCCGCCAGGTGGGACCTGGCGCTCAACTGGCAGGAAGATAGAAGATACCGTCCCTGTCGGCGATGTCAACCCTCCGGTAACAAATCCCACCTCAGTGACGGTGGGCCGGCCCCAGTCCGAGCCGTCACGCCAGCAACGGAGGGCTTGGGCGGGGAGCGTGCTTCGGATGAGGTGTCGGGGGCCTGTTGGGTCTTGATCCCCGGCGATACGATTTAGTCGCAACTCATCCATGAGGCGAGTACTGCTTGACGAAAACGGTAGATGCCGTTGTGCGGAATCATCTCCAGCAGGAGGTCGAGCTGTGACTGACAACACTGACGACGTAAGCGCTGACCTAGACACCGAGGAAGACGATGTATCTGAGGCGCATATCGCCGTCCACTGGCGCGAAGAGGAGTACTACGAGCCGCCGGCGGGCTTCGCCGCGCAGGCTAACGGCTCCGATCCGGCCATCTTCGAGCGCTTCGCCGAGGACAAGTTCCCTGAATGCTTCACGGAGTACGCCGACCTGCTGACCTGGGACGAACGGTGGCACACGACGCTCGATTCGTCGACTCCGCCATTTTGGAAGTGGTTCGTCGGAGGCAAGCTAAATGCCTCTTATAACTGTGTCGACCGACATGCGCAGACAAATCCGGATAAGACCGCCATCGTCTGGGTGCCCGAGCTTGAGTCCGACGCTCATGAGCACATCAGCTACGCGGAGTTGCTCCGCCGGGTCAACGAGTTCGCCGCCGTACTGCGCGACTTCGCCGGGCTTAAGGCCGGCGACCGGGTGACCTTGCACATGCCGATGGTCCCCGACCTGCCGGTGACGATGCTGGCCTGCGCCCGGCTCGGCGTCATCCATTCACAGGTGTTCGGCGGCTTCAGCGGCAACGCCTGCGGTACCAGGATCGCCGACTCCGGCAGCCGCGTGCTGATCACGATGGACGGCTACTACCGGGCCGGTGACCTGATCGACCACAAGGTCAAGGCGGACGAGGCGCTCGTAGAGGCGCTGCGGCAGGGACAGGAAGTCGACAAGGTGCTGGTGTGGCGGCGGCACGCCGGCCAGTACGCCTCGCAGACCCCGATGGCTCCCGGGCGGGACTTCTTCGTCGACGAAGTGCTGGCCGATTACCAGGGCGCGACGGTCGAGCCGGTGTCGATGCCGGCCGAGGCTCCGCTGTTCCTGATGTACACCAGCGGCACCACCGGCCGCCCGAAGGGCGCCCAGCACTCAACCGGCGGCTACATGGCCTATGTGGCCGGGACATCGAAGTACTACCAGGACATCCACCCGGACGACATGTACTGGTGCATGGCCGACATCGGCTGGATCACCGGGCACTCCTACATCGTCTACGGCCCGCTGGCGCTCGGCACTACCACCGTGATCTTCGAGGGCGTGCCGAACTACCCGGACGCCGGACGGCCGTGGCGGATCGCCGAGCAGCTGGGCGTGAACATCTTCCACACCTCGCCGACCTCGATCAGGATGCTGCGCAAGGTCGGCCCGGACGAGCCGAAGAAGTACGGCTACCACTTCAAGACGATGACCACGGTCGGCGAGCCGATCGAGCCCGAGGTCTGGCGCTGGTACTACACCGAGGTCGGCAAGGGCGAGGCGGCCATCACCGACACCTGGTGGCAGACCGAGACCGGCGGCTTCCTCGGCAGCACTCTGCCTGCCCTTCAGCCGATGAAGCCGGGCAGCTGCGGACCCGGCGCGCTCGGAATCTACCCGGCGATCCTCGACGAGGACGGCAACGAGGTGCCGGCGGGCAGCGGCCGCGCTGGCAACATCGTCATCAGGAACCCGTGGCCGGGGATCATGGAGACGATCTGGGGCCAGCCCGAGCGGTTCGTCGACGTGTACTACCGCAAGTACAACAAGGACCCGGACAGCACCGACTGGCACGACTGGCCGTACTTCGCCGGTGACGGCGCGTTGCAGGCCGCCGACGGTTACATCAGGATCCTCGGCCGGGTCGACGACGTGATCAACGTGGCCGGCCACCGGCTGGGCACCAAGGAGCTCGAGTCGGCGGCGCTGACCGTCGACGAGATCGCCGAGGCGGCCGCCGTGCCCGTGATGGACGACATCAGGGGCCGGATCGTCGAGATGTACGTCTCGCTTAAGCCAGGCGTGGCCGCTGATGGCATGGACGCGAAGGTCACCAAGGCGATCGAGGTCGAGATCGGCAAGATCGCCCGGCCGAAGAACGTGTGGATCGTGGCCGACATGCCGAAGACCAGGTCGGGCAAGATCATGCGCCGGGTGATCGCCTCGGTGTCGAACTTCGCCGACGTCGGTGACGTGACCACGCTGGCTAACCCGGAGGTCGTCGAGACGATCCGGCGCCAGGTGCAGAGCGCCAAGGTCGCCAAGGGCGAGCTGCCCAGGGAGCTGACCGACGCCGAGCGCGAAGAGATCGCCAAGTACGGCGCGGTCGAGTAGCGCGGCACCCCGACGGCGGGGACTATCGGCTCAGAGATGATCGGAGGCCGTGCCTGGCGAGTCGCCGGGCACGGCCTCCGGTGCGGGGGCAATGAGCTTGTTACGCCGCGATGGGCTCGGCGAACTGAGGTGAGGTGGCCTGGGGCTGGCTGGCTACCTTCAGCGGTCGTACTGCGGTCATGGCCATGGCCTCGGCCTCGCTGCCTAGCTTGGTGCGCAGCATGTGCCGGCCGCGATGGATCCTGGACATCACGGTGCCAAGGGGGGTGCCCATGATGTCGGCGATCTCCGCGTAGTGATAACCCTGCACATCGGCCAGGTAGACGGCGGCCTTGAAGGAGTCGGGCAGGTCGCCGAGCGCCCGCATCGCGCCGGAGTCGGCGAGATTGTCGAGCGCTTCGAGTTCGGCCGACTTCGGGGCCTGCGAGAGACGGTCATGGAAGTCGGCATTGTCCCTTACGTCGGCCGCGAACACGTGGTTGGGCTCGCGCTCGCGCTTGCGGCAGGAACTGTAGAACGTGGTGATCAGGATGCGATGCAGCCACGCCTTGAGGTTCGTTCCCTCGGTGAACTGATGGAAGGCCAGGTAGGCCTTGGCGAAGGTCTCCTGGAGAAGATCTTCGGCGTCGCAATGGTTGCGGGTCAGCCGCAGCGCCGTGGGGTAGAGCCGGCGCATGAACGGGATCGCTTCCTGCTCGAACCGGGCCCTGCGTCGCTCCGGGGGTTCGGTGACGGGCCGGTTGGTGTCGCGGGGGTCTGAGAGGGTTGTTGTCCCTCTCGAGTCGACACAGTCATCCGCACGCGTGGTCGCATGGGAGTTCATTGAGTCCCTCCTTGCCAATTCCCCCGGCAGGTGAGCTCGCGAGGTGCGGCGGTCAGGGGGTCTGCCTGACCTTTCGCGGGCCGCGCCAGCGGGGGTGGCGGCGCTGTTCCGTTTCCTTCGTACCAATGTTCGCTGACCGCACCCGGTTAGCGCATCGGGACGACCCTGAGCTAACGGTCCCGCTCCCCTGAGTTAAGGAACCCGGTCTGACCTGCGTCTTTACGGTTAACCCGCGCGCGGCCCTGGCCGCGTGGGCCACCAGTTCCCGGCGGCCGCCCTGACCGGTCTTGCTGATCAGGCTCGCCACGTGCGTCTCCACCGTCTTCGGCGAGATGAACAGCCGCTCGGCGATCTCGGTGTTGGAGAAACCCTGCGCTACCAGCAGGTACACGTCCATCTCCCGGCTGGTGACCCCGATCCGGCGCATCTGGGCGGGCACCTTGGCCTCGCCCCGGCCAGAGCGCGGTACCCGGGCGCCGGCCTTGCGCAGCAGCCCCCGGCACGCAGACGCCAGGCGGCTGTGCCCGGTCGTCTCGAAGTCGGCGGTGGCCTCACGCAGCCAGTCGACCGGCTGACCCCAGCCGTCCTGTAGCGCTGCCGTCGCTACCAGCCTCCTGGCCAGGTGGTTCCACCACGGGGCGAACGGCGCGAGCCTGGTCTTGCCTGCCTCAGCTAGCCGGTCCGCGCGGTCCTGGTGGCCGTCCCGGCCTTCGAGCACCGCCTCGGCGTAGGCCAGGTACCCCTGGATCCAGCCGATCGCCGCTCCGGCCTGCTGAGCCTCACCGATCGCGGACCATCCCTCCTGCCCGGCCACGGCCTGCAGGAGCGCGTAGTAGCCCCAGGCCCGGCGCGGGGCGGCCAGCGCGGTGTTGCCCGCGAAGTGGCGGGCTCTGACGCTCTGCTCGACCGCCCTGGCGAGGTCATCGCTGAACAGTGAGGCGGTGACCCGAGCCTGACCCCAGGTAGTAAAGAGAACTTCAGGATTGTCGGGCATGATTCCCTCGGCCCGCTCGGCGGTCGCCTCGGCCTCGTCCAGGTCCAGCTTGATGCCGCTGATCAGGGACTGCACGCTGACCGCGAGGGCGCCCACCTTCGGTACCCGGATCTGCCGGGCGGCTTGCTCGCACCGGCGCGCGGTCGCCATCGCGCGATCCAGGTCGGTGCCGAGACTCCAGACATTGGCCAGCTGAAGGTCGGCGACGGTGGCCGTCGAGATGGCGCCGGCCCGGTGGGCCAGCTCCCTGGCCTCGGTCAGGCGGGCGGTGGCGCCGGAGGTGAGCATGTCGATGATGCCGAGCTCTTGCAGCGCCCTGATCCGCCGCACCGCGAACTCCGTGCCGCCGGAGAGCCGGTAGGCCCGGTGGAACGCGTCCAGGGCGGCGTCGATGTCCCTGGCTCGCTCCCGCCGCCCGATGACCTGGAGCGCCTCGAACGCGACATCTGCGGCCCAGCCGGTCAGGTCCTCTTGCTCGGCCACCTTCAGCGCCCGCCGGGCCAGCTCCTCGGCCTGGTCCAGGTCGCCCGAGTCGAGCGCGCAGCTCGCTGCGGCCGCGTCGACGCGGCTGGCCAGCGCCCGGTCATCGAGCCGGTCGGCGATCGCACGAGCGGCCTGGAGCCGGTCCGCCGCGTTGTCGTGGTCGGCGTCTGACCCCGCCCGCGCGGTCCTGATCCTGACCAGCGCCTGCCGCCGCGGATCGGCACCGGCCGCGTCGAGCGCCTCGATCAGCTGCTCCGCGAGCGGAGCGAGCTGCTTGTGGTCGCCCGCCAGCTCCAGAGCTTCTGACAGCGCCTCGTCGATCGCGATGGCCAGCATCGGCTCGGCGGCGGACTCGGCCCCCAGCGCCTGGCGGGCATCTCGCAGGGTCTCGGCGGCGCTGTGCAGTGCCCCTTGATGCAGCGCCCGACGCCCGGCCTCCAGCAGCAGGCTCGCCGCCCTGACCTGGTGGCCCGCCGCCCGGTGCAGCTCAGCGGCCAGTTCGCACCAGACGCTGGGCAGGCCAGGATGCGCGTCCTCGATCACGGCCGCGGCGCTCGCCGACCGGCTGGCCAGGTCGGGAGGGAGCAGGTCAGAGATGATCGCGTCCCTGGTCAGGCTGTGCCGGAACCTGAACAGGCCGGTGCCCGCGTAGACCGGTTCGATGAGCTGGACCTCGTGGGCGCGGTCAAGTGCCGACAAGGTGGCGGACTCGGTCGTTCCGGCGAGCCTGGGCAGCAGCGTCCAGTCGAACTGGCGGCCGAGCACGGCCGCGGCTACCAGCAGGTTCGTGACCTGCGGGCCGAGCGCGGTGAGCCGGTTGCGCACCGATCCGAGTATGGACGCCGGGACACCGGTGGTCACGCTCTCATCGACGACCCAGCCGTCCGGTCCTCTGACGATCTCCCCTGAGGAGACGGCGGCGGCCAGGATCTCCTCCACGGCGAACGGCAGGCCGTCGCAGTCCCTGAGCAGCCGCCTGGCCAGGACGGGCGGCACCTCGTCGGTCTGCAGGCAGCAAGCCGCCAGTTGCTCCACCTCGCGCGCGCTCAGCCGGGGGACCGCGATCACCGAGGCGGTGCGCTGGGCGTGGATCGACCTCATGGCGTCAAGACCGGCGCTGGGCTGGCTATCGCGGAGCGTGGCCAGGCAGAGCACCGACTTGCCGGCCAGGTTGTCGGCCAGGTAGTGCACGATCGCCAATGTCTCAGGGTCGGCCCAGTGAATGTCTTCGAGCAGAAGCACGGTGCCCGGTCTGCCGGTACCCGGGCCTCCGTAAAGCGAGAGGAGCCTGATCAGTGCCTCACCCAGGATTAGCGGCGAGATCTCCGCCTCGCCATCGGTCCGCGGCTGTCCCCAGACGGGCACCAGCGTGGCCAGGGCCGGACGGTAGTCGTCGATCTCCGGCGACTCCGGGATGCCGTCCGCGCGAGCGATCTTCATCAGCGCCTCGGTCACCGGGCGGAAAGGCAGCGGAGACGCCGACTCCACCGCCCGGCCAGCAACCACGCGAAAGCCGCGTTCGCTGGCGATGCGGCACAGGTCAGTCGCCAGCCGGGACTTGCCCACGCCCGGATCGCCGGCCAGGAAGACAACGTTTCCCCGGCCGAGCTGCGCAGCGCTGAGAGCGTCGATCAGCTGCCGCAACTCGGTTTCCCGGCTGATCAGCACTGGGCACAACATAGACCTCATTGAAGGCAATACTACACACGGGGATCAAATAGCTACTCTATGTATCCGCTCGCAATGCGGAGGCGCAGGCTAACGCAGCGGGGACAGGCGGGCGGCGTGAGCGACTAGTTCCCGGCGGCCGCCTTGGCCGGTCTTGCTGATCAGGCTGCCGACATGAGTTTCTACGGTCTTAGGCGATATGAACAGCTTCGAGGCAATCTCGGCGTTGGAGATGCCCTGGGCTACGAGCAGCAGGACGTCCATCTCGCGGCTGGTAATGCCAAGTTGCCTCAGCTGTCGCGGCACGCTGGCCTCGCCGCGGCCGGAGCGGGGGACTCGCTCGCCGTGGCGCCGCAGTACCCCACGGCACGCCGATGCCAGCCGGTCGAATCCCGCTGTCTCCAGATCGCCGATCGCATCCCGCAGCCACCGAGCCGGCTCCCCCCAGCCGTCCTTGAACGCGTCATCGGCGATCAGGCGGTGCATCATGTGGTTCCACCACGGGGCCGCCCCGGCGAAGAACTGGCTGGCATACTCGGCGAGCTGGGCGGCCCGCTCGGATTCGCCGTCGCGCCCCGCGAGCACGGCCTCGGCGTAACCAAGGCAGCTGCGGTTCCAGTACGCGACCTCGGCCCCAGCTTTTCTGGCCTCGTCCAGGGCGGCAGACCCGTCCGAACCGGCCACCGCATGCAGCAGCGGCCAGTAACCCCAGGCCAGCGAGGGCGCGATCAGCGACTCGGTCCTGGCGTAGCCGATCCCGATCTCGTTCGCTGACAGCGCCCCGGGCAGGTCATTGGCGAAGATCGCTCCGGTTACCCTGACCTCCCCCCATAGCGAGGTCATCACGCTCGGGTCATCGGGCACGACGGTCTCGGCCCGCTCGGCCAGCTCCATAGCGCCGCAGTGGGCTTCGTCGCCGGTGGTCATCAGGATCGAAGCGGCCGTCCCGATGGCCATGGCCTCGACCCGGCGCATTTTCAGGCGCCTGGCCGCTTCCTCGCAGCGCTTGGCCGCTTCCATCGCCCGGTCCAGGTCGGTGCCGAGGCTCCAGATGTTGGCCAGCTGCAGGTCGAGCACGGTGGCCACGGAGATCGCGCCGCATTCAAGGGCCAGGCTCTTGGCCTTGCACAGCCGCTTATAGCCGCCTTCTTCCAGCATCTCGATCGTGCCGAGCTCGTGCATGGCCCGGATCTGCCTGACCGGCAGGCCGGTGTTCGACGCGATCTGGTAGGCGCGCCCGAAGGCCGCACTGGCCGCAGCCATGTCCCTGGCGCGTTCCCGGCGCCCGATGACCTCAAGCGCCTCGCAGGCGGCCTCGGCCGCGCAGGCGTCCATTCCGGCCGCTTCGGCGGCCGCCAGGCCGCGGTTGGCCAGGTCGAAGGCGCGGTCCGGGTCGCCCTCATCGATCGCGCACTTGGCGGCGGCGGCATCGACCCAGCCGCACAGCGTGGGATCAGGCGACTGCCTGGCCAGCGACCTGGCGGCGGTTACCTGCTGCTCCGCGCTGGCCAGCTGGTCGCCTTCTGAGAGCGCCCGGGCGACTCGCAGCCTGACCAGTGCCTTCGCCGACGCCTCGGTGCCGACGGCGTCGAGTTCGGCGAGCAGCCGGTCGGCGACCGGCACGAGCTGGTCGCAGTTGCCGGAGAGCACGTAGACACTGGTCAGCGCCTCGTCAATCGCCACCCGCAGCTCGAGGTCGGCCGAAGGTACCTGATCGATCATCGCGCTGGCCCGCGCGAGCGCGCTGCCTGCGCTGGTGATCGCGCCGTGGCGCAAGGCGCGGCGGCCAGCCTCCAGCAGCAGTTCGGCCGCCTGCACCGGCTCGGCGGCCCGCTCGTGCAGTTCGGCCGCCAGCTCGCACCAGGGGCCGGGCAGCTCGGGATGGGTGGCGGCGATCACGGCCGCCGCCTTGGCCGACCGCCGCGCCAGGTCGGGCGGCAGCAGGTGCGACAAGATCGCGTCCCTGGTCAGCGAGTGCCGGAACCGGAAGACCACCTGGCTGGAACCCAGCGGCTCGATCAGCTGCACGTCGCACGCCTGCCTCAGCGCGGCGAGCACAGTCGGCTCGGCGGTCTCGGTCAGGCTCGGCAGCATTGTCCAGTCGAACTGCCGGCCGAGCACGGCCGCCGAGACCAGCACATCGGTGACCTCGGGACCAAGGCCCGACAGGCGGCGCCGCACCGACTCGGCGATCGAGGTCGGGACACCGGTCGTGATTTGCTCATCGACCGACCAGCCGGTCCCGTCCGCGACCAGCTCCCCTGAGGACACCGCGGCCGCGAGGATCTCCTCCACCGCGAACGGGAGCCCGTCGCAGTCAGCGAGCAGGCGCAGCACCCGCTCGGGCACGTTGGCGCTTTCCAGGCAGGCGGTGGCCATCTGACTGACATCGCGGTCGGCCAGCCGGCCCAGCTCGACGACGTTCGCGGCCCGGCGGGCATGCACCGACCTGACCATGTCCATCGCGCAGGACGCGGACAGCTCGCCGTCCCTGACCGTGGCCAGGCAGCGCACCGGCCCGTCGCCCAGGTTGTCGGCCAGGTATTCCACGATGGCCAGCGTCTCCGGGTCGGCGAACTGCAGGTCCTCGATGATCAGCAGGGTTCCGTTGCCGTCCAGCGCGGTCAGCAGGCGAAGGAGCGCCTCGCCGAGGATGAGCGGTGAGATCTCCGGTACGCGCTCGGAAGGCTCGCACCACCCGGGGACGATCGAGGCCAGCGCCGGGCGGTACTGCCTCAGCGCCGGATCATCCGGGATCGGAGTCGTCCTGGCGATTCCGATCAGTGCTTCGACGATGGGGCGAAGCGGGACGGGGTGGGTGGATTCGGCGGCGCGGCCGGTCAGTACCTTGCGGCCCCTGGCCGAGGCGATCAGGGCCAGTTCCAAGGCCAGCCGGGATTTACCAACCCCAGGCTCGCCGGTGAGGAAGGTGACCCCGGTGTCGTCGGCCAGGTCGATCCAGGCCGTCAACTGGTCGAGTTCAGCGTTGCGGCCGATCAAGGTCGGGCATCGCGTCGTCACCATGCGTCGAGAGTACCGTCACTAATTACTACCGTCTAACTACGGTACGTATCATCGGTCCCGATGGCGCCAGTCAGGGCCGGTACAGTCAGGATCGGTCCGGCCATCTGATGCGGCGGGCTCCTGGACCGTCCCGGTGGACGCGCGCCAGGCGAAGCAGCCAGCCGGCGATGCCGGGCGCACCCTGCATAAGTCCGACGAAGGGCTCAAGCTCGGGCGGATCGGCGCGGAACTCCGTGTTGGACCACCTGACCCCGGCCGGATCCTCGATCCGCCTGCTCAGCACGTCCCTGGCTAGCTCGTCCGCGAACTCGAGCCAGCCGGGGTCCGAGGTCTCCTGGTAGCGGTCCAGCGACAGCTCCCCGACCCCGGCCGAGCCGCAGCAGCGGCCGACGTTGTCCCAGAAACCGGGAAACCGCCGCTCGGGCAGCCCGCTGAACCTGATCGCCGCGAGGCAGCCGGCCACGGCGCCGGCCCAGCGCCCCTCAGGCTGAGGTGCGTTATCCGGACGACCGTCCGCATAACGCACCGCTGGTGTTTGCTGACACAGGCGATCCAGCGCCTCGAACAACTGCACGGTGCCCGTCGGTCCGTGGCACCAGCCGTAGGCGCGGTCGGGCCAGCCAGGTTTGGGCGGGAACCGGAGCGGCACGGCCAGCGTCCCGTCCGGCCGTTGCCCGAGGCTGATCAGCCGCTGACCGGCCGCTGCCGCGATCTGGCCCAAGTCCGGCCGGCCGAGCATGCCGCTGGCCTTAGCCAGGGCAAACGCCACGCCGGAAGAGCCGTGCGAAAAGTTCGGCGCGAGGACCTCATCGCCCGGCCTGGCCGTCCAGTCCGGCCCTTCGTCGCTCCACCGCGCCCCGGCGACGAGCCGGTCGGCTAGCACCGATGCGGCCGCCCGCACCGGCTCACCGCCGAAGTCGGCGAGCACCGTCAGCGTCCCGGCATCGCCTTCGATGAGGTCGCGCACACCGCTATCGGGACCGGACACCACGATCTCGGCGATCTCGGTGATCAGCGTGCTCGTCGACTTCGCTGACGCCTCGTCGCCGGTTACCGCCGCCCACGTCGCCAGTGCGGCGGCGATGCCGGACAGGCCGGTGTACAGGCTGGTGACCGGCGAATCGGGTTCACCCGGTATCTGGATCTGGACCGGGGCCGTCCGGTTCTCCTGGCCGGCCTCCGCGATCCAGCGCAGCCGCCCGGCCGCAGCCGTCGCCGACTTGCCGAAGCCCGTGATGCCGCTGAGCTCGGCCTCGGCGAAGGCCATGAGCACGCCCGCGGTGCCGTCGTACAGGTCATCGGCGGTCTGCGCGCCGTCGGTCCTGGTCTCGGGCCACGAGGCGCCGCCCTCGGTCTCGATCGCCGCGTCGGCAACCCAGCGCAGCGCCTCGGTAGCGGCGGCCGTTGCCTCGGTGACCAGGTCAGGGTCCTTAGACACGGGCCAACACACTACGGCATGACGGCGGGCGCCGTTCGCGGCGGGAAGAGGCTTTACCTCGGGAAGGACCTGGCCGGGGCGGGGAGCTTCGGCGGCGTCTTGAAATGCGGCTCGCCTTCTAGATCCAGCGCCTCCAGCGGATCGATCGCGGCCGCATCCCGACGGGTCAGCGGCGGCAGGTTCCACTTGTGCTCGATCAGCTTCAGCACCGAGGTGTGGTCGTAGTCGCGTTCCATCACGTAGTCGGGCCGGGCGTAGGGCGACACGATGACGGCTGGCACCCGGAACCCGAGCCGGTCGTAGGTGCGCGGACCGGAGTTGGCCGCCGCGACCTTCTTGCCCAACTTGGTGTTCTTGATCAGGCGCATGACCCGGTAGCGCTCGAATGAGCTAAGGCCCAGAACGTCGTCGGGAGGTACGGCCGCCGGGGGCGGCACGTGGTCGTAGTAGCCGCCGTGCTCGTCGTAGAGCCAGATCAGCAGCGTCTTCTCCCAGGCCGGGCCCTTCATCACCGCGTTGATGACCTCGGCGGCGAACGCCTCGCCGTCCTGAATGTCCTGGGGATTCTCCTCCGAGCAGTAGCCGAAGTCCGGATCCACGAGCGCGACGGAAGGGAGCTTGCCGCTCTTGGCCGCCTCCCAGAAGCTGTCCATCGGGTCGACATGATTGATCGTCCGCAGCAGTCCGAGCGGATACAGGTCGGCGGTGACCTGCAGCTTGGATAGCAGTGCGGGCACCGAGGCCGGCACGAACGCCGCCACTAGGCCGCCGAGCAGGCGCAGCAGTTTCAGGCCGTGCGCGTGCGCGAGCCGCTGCCAGCGGAACCTGGACGCCGAGATGATGTGATAGTTCTTCCAGCTGATCTTGTGGGCGGTCAGCAGGTCGAAGATCGTTCCGTTGGCCGGATAGTCGACCATCCCGAACGGCAGGTCATCGATCAGGCCATTGGCCGTGCCGGCGATCATGAACCGCCGGTTCGGGAAGGTCGGGCCAAGGCAGGACGAGAACCATCGAGTAGCCAGCGGGAATGTCTTCGCCAGGCCGTAGTAGAACGGCAGGTCGGCCTCGGTCCAGTAACCCATGCTCAGTTTCGGATCGGCCTCGAGATCGGCCACCGTCTCCTTGATGCTGGTGATGAACCCGTCGCACTGGCCTTCGTTCCACTGCTTATGCCCGGCCGCCCAGCTCTGGGTGGGCACGTACTTGTACTGAGCGGTCTGCGGCAGGTGCCACGCGCGCACGGTGTCGCCATCGCCGGACGGGTTCTCCTCGGTTGGCTGGCCGTCCGCGTCGAGCGTGAACCCGTCGCCCCGGTCGGCCAGCATTCCCAGGTAGTTGTCGTAGGAGTGGTTCTCCATCATCAAGATCACGATGTGATCGATCTTGGAGAGGCCGTCAGCGCCCGGCTGCTCCCGCGGACGTGGCCGGCGAGCCAGGTCGGGTCCGCTCCGGCGGAGCCGTTGCCTGGCTCGCGCGACCTCCAAGGCCATCAGCATGGACTTATCTTGCCGTGCTTAGCCCCCGCTGGTCAGTACATATGCCGATGCGCCATATCCAGCTGCGCCGCTAGCGTCGGGTCCTGGCGAGCCGGCGGACGATGAGCAGGACGATGAGCAGCGGTATCACGAGGCCGCTCCACTCGTGACCGCCATCGTGGTGGTTGACCGCGAGCCCCGCGACCACAAGCGCAACGATGGCGACCGCCGTCACAGTGCCGATGACAGGTGCCACGGCTCCGAAACCTCGCCTGTTCACAGGCCCGGGCGGGACCTGGGCTGGGACGCCCTGATAGGGCTGGCCTGCGGCAACGGCGGGGTCGACCCAGGTGCCTGGCTGCTGGCCGGCGGGCAGGTCGGTGAACAGGTCGGAGAGCTCCTGGCCGGTCTTGGCCTGCAGGGCCCGCCCGGACCGCTCATCGAACTCATCGGCGTCGAGCCTGCCCGCCTGGTAGTGCTCCGTGAGCTCGGCCAGCGCGCGATCGCGGTCGCTGTCGGATGCCCGCAGGTTCCCGGCCGGGAAGCGCCGAGGGGCGGTCGTCATGGCGGTGGCTCCCTTCAGGGACTGGTTTCAGGTTACTAGAGGCGGACGCTGGTGGCCGCCGCCGCCGGAGCCGGGACACTGGCGGCCGGCAACTGCCGGGCGCGCAGCCGCAGGACCGCGAGCCTTGCGATGACCTCGGCGAGTGCCATCAGGACCAGGGCCGCGACCCAGGCGTCGGCGCTGGTGATGCTGTGCGCCACTGAGAACCGGGCGACGGCCGGGCCGCCGCCGTGGTCGGAGGCGTAAGCGAAGCCCATCCGGGCGCCGATGCCGACGATCCACAAGATCGCGGCGATCCAGCCGGCCCGGGCGAGCGCTACCCCGTCGGGCCCTCGGCGCACCCGCGTGGCCACAGCGCACAGCGCGCCGAGCACCGCGCCGGTCGCGGCCAGCGTGAGTTCCAGCGCGAGATCGTTGCCGGCCGTCGGGATCGAGCGCAGGTAGTAAGCCGCGGCCCCGGCGACGAGCAGCACGGGGAGAATCAGGTTCAGCAGGCCGAGCCTGGTCTCGCGGATCTGCCGGAGCACGAGCAGGACGAGAATGGCGTTGATGATGTAGCCCGTGGCGTTCACGGCAATGACCTCCTGGTCAAGTGGGGGGACAACACCACAGACGCTACGGAGCTACGGACTCGGGGCCATCGGCCCGAAAGTGGAAGTCCAGATCTCCACCCGCAGGTGGAGAGGTTGATCAGCCCGGGGTGCCGAGGCCGTGCCGGAAGGCGTAGCCGACGAGCTGAGCCCGGTCCCGCAGCCCCGTCTTGGCGAAGATGTGATTGATGTGGGTTTTCACCGTCGCCTCGGAGACGAACAGGGTCGACGCGATCTCCGCGTTCGACAATCCGGCCGCGATGTGGGCCAGCACCTCGCCCTCGCGCGGGGTCAGGTCATCGGGCGGGGGCCCAGACGGCAATCCAGCCGCCCGCCCGGCGACCGCGAACCGGTCGCCGCTGCCGAGCGCCTCAAGCAGGCGCCGCTGCACCCCCGGGTCGAGCTGGGCGTTGCCGGCGGCCACGTCGAGGATCGCCCGGTGGATCTCGGCCGCGCCGGCGTCCTTGGTCAGGAAGCCGCGTGCGCCCGCCTGCAGGGCGGAGAACACCCACTCGTCGTCGGAGTAGGTGGTGAGCACCACCACGGCGGTCTCCGGCTGCTGCTCGCGCAGCCGGCCGGTGGCCTCCACGCCATTGCACCTGGGCATGTTCAGGTCCATCAGCACCACGTCCGGGCGCAGCTCGCCGGCCTGCCGCACGGCGTCGTCGCCGTCGACGGCAGCGCCGACCACGCTGACCCCGGGCAGCAGGCCGATCAGCGAGACCAGGCCCTCCCTGACCACCTTCTGGTCGTCGGCGATGAGGACCCGGACCGGCGCCTGCGCACCCGGCTCTGGTTCGGTCACGTGGTCACCGGATCGGCAGGCCGGGTGGGCTGGGCGGGTCGGGTGGGCTGGGCGGGTCGGGTGGGCTGGGCGGGCAACAAAAGCTGAACGCCGAACCCGGCTTCGGTCGGCCCGGCGGTCAGCTGGCCGCCGAGCAGCTCGGCCCGCTCACGCATGCCAGTCAGGCCGTAGCCGCCGAACGTCAGCCCGGCCGGACCGGCCGGAGCAGCTTCAGCGGTCCGCTCGTCCTGAACCGACAGCTCGACCGCGTCGGTGCCGTAGTGCAGGCTCAGCTCCGTCCGGGCGCCGGGACCGGCGTACTTGGCGGTGTTGACCAGCGCCTCCTGGGCGGTGCGGTAGACGGCCAGGCCGATCTCCGGCGGCAGCGGCCGTTGCTCGCCGGTCACCGCGAGCACGGCCTTGATCCCGGTGGCGGACGCCGTCTCCTGGACCAGCTGGTCGAGGAGGGCCGGCCCGGGCAGCTCCTCGCCGCGCAGCGCCGCGATCGCGCGCCGGGTATCGGCCAGGCCGTCCCTGGCGATCCGCTGGGCCCGCGCGACCTGCTCGAGCATCTTGCCCATGGTCTCCTGATCAGCGCCCTGACCGCCGAGCAGTTCCATGGTGTCGAGCGCGAGCACCAGGCCGGACAGCGCGTGCGCGAGGATGTCGTGAATCTCCCTGGCCAGCCGGGCCCGCTCGCTCACCGCCGCCGCCTGGGCCTGCGCGAGCTGGGAAGCGCGCAGCTGTTCGAGCAGCTCCTCGGCCCGGGCTTTCTCGGCCCGGGCCTTGTCGTGGGAGATCCGGTTCGCCCTGGTGAACGCGCCGATCGCGAAGATGAACGCGACGCCGACGTC
>DATNFM010000289.1:0-2434 GCA_035606435.1 Streptosporangiaceae bacterium
GGTAACGACGCTGCGTAGGCACCCGCGCGACTGGACAGTCGCTGCCGGGCCCGAGCAAGACGACTGTGCGCTGTGCCGGTCCGCGCAAGCGTATTCGACTGGCGGTTGCGCCTCGCTCCAGCCACCTCCCGAGGCGTCGTCGCTCGGTTGTCAGCCGTGCGACGCACGTCTCCCACGTCCCGGCTCTGTTGTTCGGGAGTGGCCGCAATGACCCTCGGTTCACCGTCTCATCGGGCACGCAGCGAGCATGTTCACGGCTCCGGAGGCTGCTTAAGTGGCCGGATGCCAGGGCAGGCGGTAGGCGCGGTAGGTGATGTCAACGCCAGGCAACTGGGCGTTGAACAGCAGGTGCCCGGCCGGGCTGAACTCGGAGATGTAGGATGCGTCGCCCCAGCCGACGAACAAGTCACCGTTACGGGTGGTCTGCGCGTTTCCTTCTTCTGTGGCCAGCAGGCCCTCGGGTTGCCTGGCCGACTTCACCAGGGTGGCCACCTTGGTCGCCGGATCCAGCCGCACGGTGACCACCCGGCTGAAGGGAAGCAGCCCGGCGCCGCCGCCGGACTCGTCGTCGAACACCGTGTACTCGTCGTTCCCGATGGCCTCGGGGTCGTGCTGATCGGCGAAGATCTCGCCCGCCCTGTCGAGGACCTGGCCGGGCGCGGCCTTGATTCTGAATGTGCTGTGCTTGCCGCCAAGGACCCAGATGATGTTCCCGGTATGCCGGTTCACCTTGTACACCGCCCAGGCGTAGCGGGCGCTGATCAGCAGGTTGCCGTCGGTATCGAGGTGGACGGCGTTGATGTAGAACCAGTTCCAGGGGGTGACGGCCGAGGCGGGGCGCGGCTGCTCGCTGTCCCGGTAGGGGACGTGGTCCGCGGCGTTCCACTGGAAGAGCACCTTGCCGGTGCTGATGTCGATCTCCTGCACGATGCTGTCGACGACCTTCTGGTCGGCGGGGCCGCCGATGGAGGTCAGGTTCGCGGTCGTGACGGTATCGGCGACGATCAGCGCCGTGTTCCAGGGCGTGATGAGGAATTCCTGGCCGTCGGCCGAGTAGCCGTTGCCGCCCTTGACCTCGGCGATCTGCCGGTAGCGGTCGTTGTAGAGGTAGTCGGTGCCGCCCGAAACGGCGCCCAAGTTGGGTGGCCCCTGCCACCAGGTGAGCACCGGCTTGCCCTGGTAGGTCTGCGCGCGGAAGTCGGCGGCCAGTTCGTGAGCTGGAAGAGGGTGAAACCAGATCACCTTGCCGGTGTTGCTGATGATCTCGGGACCGCTCACGCTGCCCCCGGCCGGGGTGATGAAGATGTCGCCGTTCCCGTTATTCGCGCCCTGCTTCAGCACAATGACCGCAGGCGCCTTGGCCCGAGCCGCCGCGCCAGAGGTCACCGTACTGCAGGCCGTCCCCCCCAAGACGATGACCGCGGTGACCACGGCGGCGGCAACCGCGTGTGGCGCTTTGCCCCGCCGCGAGCCCGCAGCCTGGCATGAGACAGCGTTGTTTCCCATCGCGCAGCTCCGCCTTTCAGGCAGTCATCACCACGATAGGCCGCTATCCTCCCAGGGCTGAAATATTCTCAGCTGCCTGCTCTGCCCGTCTCCCAAGTAGGTGCCGAGCTGGGGCCAGCCGGCCTGGGCACGCTGATCAGGGCGGGATTCGCAGCCACGCGCGCAGACCATCCGGTGGGCGCTGGACCGCATCCGCGAGCGCCCGGCCTGCCAGCGGCTCCGGGACATGCAGCGTGACACCGACGCCCTCAAGGACGAGTTCTAGATCTTCTGTGCTGACAGGCCAGAATCAATGGCAAAACCGCTTCCCGAAATCCCGCCGCCGCCCACGCGGGATCAGCCGGCCGGGAGCCGACCGCGCCGGGTTAAGCCGCCTCGCGGGCTGCCTCGGCTCGCCTGCCCTGGTGAGTCGGCGCTCGGTCGGGCCCGCACGGCACTGCGGCAAGCACCTGGGTAACGTAGGCTTCGATCTGCCGCTCGCCAGTTGTCGCGGCGATGGAGACCCGGTGGTGCCCGTCGATCACGAAATGCCGGTCGCAGACGCGGTAGACCTCGATCGGCGGGATCGCCTCACCGCGGCGTTGGGCCAGCGCCAGCCTCTCCCAGCGGAACCGCACCCGGTGGGAGGTGGGCCGGAAGCGCCGGTCGAAGTCGCGGCGCCGCTCGGCCGTGCCGACGATGGTGTCTAGCCGAATCGTCTGACGTCCCAGCCGCCGCTCGCCACGCCAGCCCGCGGGGCTGACGACCTCATCTAGCGGCACGAGCCGGTTGCCGTCTCGGTACCGAACGCGCAGCCGGTGCCCCAGCGTGGCCAGGAACTGCCGACGCCTGGCCCGAAGAAAGTCATACTCGACGTCTACCTGAAGGAGTCCGGTCGTCCTCATCTGATCCCTCCATCACCGCCCGCGGCCCCATGAGCGATACTCGC
>DATNFM010000290.1:0-2857 GCA_035606435.1 Streptosporangiaceae bacterium
GATCAGCAGGCCGCGCTGCTTCAGGTCGTTGATGATCTCGTCGGCCACCTCGGAGGTAGACTGCCCGGCCAGCCAGCCGAACTCGGGGTAGAACCGGCCGGACTCATCGACCGGCGCCAGCGTCGGCAGGCCGACGGCCTTGCCCAACTCGAAGTCCTCGGAGCCGCAGCCGGGTGCGATGTGCACGATCCCGGTGCCCTCCTCCATCGAGACCTCGTCCCAGGCAACCGCCCTGTGCTCGACCGACGAACCGGGCGCCAGGTAGTCGAACGGCCCCTGGTAACGCCAGCCCACCAGCTCCGAGCCGGGCAGCGTCTCGGTGAACATCTCGCGGGGGGCTCCGGGGGGTCGTCCCCCCGGGCTAGCGGCAGCACCTTCTGGTGCTCGCGCGACCGCCAGCCAGTCTCCATTTTCCAGACGGCCGTACTCGGCGTCGGGCTTGACGGCGGCGGCCACGTTGGCCGGCAGCGTCCACGGCGTGGTGGTCCAGATGACCAGCGCCTCACCGGGCCGGTCGAGCAACGGAAAACGAACTGTCAGCGAGGGGTCAGACCGGTCCACGTAGCTGCCGACCAGCTCGTGCGCGGAGATCGACGTGCCGCACCGCGGGCACCACTCGGTCGGCCGGTGGCCCAGGTACAGCCAGCCCTTGTCGCGGGTGACCTGGAGGAACTTCCAGATGTACTCGATGTTGGTGTCCGAGAACGTGTAATAGTCCTGGCCCCAGGCCATCCACTGGCCGAGCCGGACAGAGCCCGCGATCAGGTCGGTCGCGGACCTCTCCACGACCTCGCGGCACTTCTCCGCGAACTTCTCCAGGCCGTACTCTTCGATCTCGCGCTTGGAGTTCAGGCCCAGCTCGCGCTCGACCCCGACCTCGATCCACAGGCCCTGGCAGTCGAACCCGTTCTGGTACCGCTGATCGAAACCCCGCAAAGCTTTATAGCGCTGAAAAACATCTTTTAGGGTTCTGCCCCAGGCCGTGTGCACGCCGAGGATCTTGTTCGCCGTGACCGGCCCGTCCGTGAAGCTGAACTTAGGTCCGCCAGCCGTCTGCGCGCGCAGCTTGGCGAAGATGTCCTTGCGGTCCCAGAAATCTAGAACCGCGAGCTCCAGAGAATCGGCGTCTGGCTTTGCAGACAGGTCAGGGAACATGCGCCGGATTCTATCGTCCTTGACAGCCTGGCCAGGTATGGGTTAACCGCCGTCCAGGAGCCCCCAGCGGCGTTACGGCATCGGCCGGCTTGACCGGTTCCGAAGCATGCGCTTACTTTTCCTTAACTTTTGTATTGACGGTGATCTATCACCTGCTTATGTTCTGGGTGCGCCCTGATCGCCGGGCGCACCCAGCATGAGAGGTAGGGTCTCGTTGCGATTCCACCCCATCGGCGCAGGTAGCGCCGGATTAACCCACCGGCCCTCCCGGCCGATCCTGGTACTGGCCGCACTCGCGGCTGGTGCGCTGAGCTTCGCCGGCGCCGGCGCCGCCACGGCGGCACCAGTCCATGCCCACCATGCGGTCAGTCACACCGCGAAGCCTCGGCCGACTCCACGAGTTCACGTCGACTACAAGCGGGCCTGCCCGGTCGTCACCAAGCCAGGCAAGATGGCGTGCATGGTGCTGGAGCGGACCAACGTCGCACACATCGCTCCGCACACGCTCGCTCCGAACGCGGCGCCGGTCGGCGTCGGCTACGGGCCGAACAGCCTGCAGTCCGCCTATGTGCTGCCGTCAGGAACGGCCGGCTCGGGCATGACGGTCGCGGTCGTGGATGCGTTCAACGACCCGGACGCCGCCTCTGACCTGGCGACCTACCGGTCAAGCTGGGGTCTGCCCGCCTGTGGCTCCGGCTGCTTCAGCGTGGTCAACGAGAACGGCGCCACCAGTCCGCTGCCCGCCTCGGCCGGCACCACTGGCTGGGACGTCGAGGAGTCGCTCGACATCGACATGGTGTCCGCGGCCTGCCCGCTCTGCCACATCATCCTGGTCGAGGCGAGCAGTGCGACCACCAACGACCTGGGCAAGGGCGTCAACGCCGCGGTCTCGCTCGGCGCCGACTTCGTCTCGAACAGTTACGGCGGTCCCGAGTCGTCGTCCGACAACAGCTTTGACACCAGTTTCTACAACCACCCGGGCGTCGCGGTAACCGCGTCGGCCGGTGACAACGGCTTCGGCGTCTCCTACCCGGCGGCGTCGTCTGATGTCATCGCGGTTGGCGGCACCAACCTCACCACCGCGTCGAACGCGCGCGGCTGGACCGAGAAGGTCTGGGGTTCGAGCGCGGGCGGCGAAGGCACCGGGTCCGGCTGCTCGGCTGACAGCTCCAAGCCAAGCTTCCAGACCGACACCGGCTGCACCCGGCGCACCGACAACGATGTAGCAGCCGATGCCGACCCGAACACTGGCCTGGCTGTCTACGACACCTTCAGCCAGGGCGGCTGGCTCGAGGTCGGCGGCACCAGCGCCTCCTCGCCGTTCATCGCGGGCGTGTTCGCGCTCGGCGGCGCCCCGGCGGCCGGCAGCCATCCGGCATCCGACATCTACGCCCACACCGGCAACCTGTTCGACGTGACCACGGGCGCCGACGGGTCCTGCAGCCCGGCGTACCTGTGCACCGGTGAGGTCGGCTACGACGGCCCGACCGGCTGGGGCACCCCGAACGGTATCGCCGCGTTCACCCCGGGCGGGACGACGGGCAACACGGTCACGGTGACCAACCCTGGTAACCAGTCGACCACCACCGGCAGCGCGGTCAGCCTGCAGATCCACGCGAGTGACTCGGCCTCTGGCCAGACGCTGACCTACTCGGCCACCGGCCTGCCGACCGGCCTGTCCATCAACTCCTCCACCGGCCTG
>DATNFM010000291.1:0-5581 GCA_035606435.1 Streptosporangiaceae bacterium
CACGAGCAGGATTCCCAACAGCACCAGGAATATCGCGGCCAGCACCATCGAGACCCAGGCACTGCTCAGCCGGGTGGGCCTGCGCCGGGGTGGACCAGCCTTCCCGGCCGGCGGGTGTGCCTCCGTGCGAGTACCGTCCGGAATTGTCATGAGCCTCCCCTCTGGCTAGGGGCTAGCGCTCCGCGGTCTCGTAGATACGCACGGCTACCCAGCGCATCGGAGAGTAATCAATCCGCGACAGCGGATCGATTACCTGCCGACCGCAGAGCGCGGTCGCGCGTCTTCCATGCGTCCGCGTAGGAATCAGGCCGGCTAAAGGTGAACTGTCGCGGCCGGGGCCGCGACAGTGGTGCCTCTCGATTCTTAGCGGCAACGAGGTCGCGTCCGGCGGCAGCGGTGCGGTGCTCGCTCGCAGCGTTGCCTGTATCCGGCGGATTCCCGAATCCAGCGGACCAGCTTCGCCGGATCGGTGAACATCTCGAGGACCTTCTCGGCCGGAGCCGCCAGGACAAGCTCGCGAACGACCCTGTCACCGTCGATCACGATCGGCCGCGCTCGCGCTGACGGCCTTCGGCCTGCGTACGGGTCAGTTCGGCCAGCCTCGTACCCCAGAGGTCGTCGAGCATCGCGCGCAGCTCGGCGAGCCGCTCGACTAGCGCCTGGTAGAAGCGACGGTTGCCCTCGAGCCGAACGCTGGTCAGGCCAGCTTCGCGCGGCAACTTCAGGTGCTGCGATGCCGCCGCCTGGATAGCTGGCAGCACGTGGCCAGCGCATGGCGGTCAGGGCATGGCGGTCAGGGCATAGCGGTCACAACTTGTTCAGCTTCGAGTACGGGGCCAGCGTGCGCACTCGAAGCGGACGGAAGTCCACGGTCACGGCCACGCCTTCCTCGACGTCGAGCACTACTCCGAGCCCGTACTTGTCGTGGGTCACAAGGTCATGGAGCGCGAACGTCTTCTCGGGCTCAACCTGTGGCGGGACGTTGAAGGGACTGCCTGGCAGGGAGCGCCGGGTTGCGGCGCGGGATGTTCTCATTACCCTCTAGTGTGCCCCTTGCCGACCCCCAGACCTATCATCTGCCCAGAACCCGCCTCCTGAAACTGTCGCCGCAACGCCGGCGGGCCTCGCCGGGGCAGAAAACCCGGGCGATGCTTTCTCCCTCGAAAGAATTGCCGGCTGTTGACCGCCGGTCTTTTTAGCTGGAGAAAAATTTGCGCCGGCTGAGTCGGGGCGGGGTGGCGGCGTCCTTCCCGGGGCGGACCCAGGTCCTGGCTAGATGCCGACCCAGTCAGTCACCAGGCCGCTCTGGCCTGGTCGGCGGCGGGCAGGCGCGGTCTGACGGGGCCAGGCGGGATGCGCTCGGCTCGGAAGCGGCCGAGTTCGTCGGCGTCGACGCTGATCGCGCCGTCCCGGTGACGAATGCTGACCGCGACCGGACTCGGCGGCGTTACCTGGCCGATGATGGCGCGCCAGGCACCGGTGACGGCCACTTCGAGATCGACGCTCTGTTCACCGCTGCGGAAGCTGATCAGGCGTTCCTGCCCGCCGCCGACCAGCGTGCTCGCATCCTGATCGAGCAGCGAGTCGAAAATCAGCTCGGCCAGCTCGGCATCGGGGTCGCGCCAGGTGAACGCCTCGACGCGGCCGCGACCAACTCGGCGGGCACCGGCTCGATGCCAGCCGCCAGGCCGCGGAGGCGGGCCTCAAGTTCGTCGTCACTGGTCTCGCCGCGCATATCACCCTCTCCGCTAATGAGGCGCCAGGCCGTCCCTGATACGTCCCGCCAGCCCGTGGGACGGGTGAACGATCAGGCCAGGACCCCGCCCCGAGCGCGCAGGCGGACGCGCCAGTTTCTGCCTGCTGGCCCCTTAGCCCTGGTTGCGGCGACATAGCCCTGGTTAGCGATTCCAGAACCAGGATCAATCGGACAAAATTTGTCGCTAATCCGGGCTAAGTCTCCGCAACCAGGGCTAAGTCGCGCCGACGGCGGCGTACCGGAAATGGTGCCCGAGTCACAGCTTGAGAGGCCTGCCGACGATGGCCTGGCCTTGACGACGACAATCACCAGTAGAGCCAGCGGAATGACCAGGGCGGCCTGAATAGTCGTTTCATGGTGATGTCCTCCCTGAGCTTTGGCCGGGCGGGCGGCCGAATACCGCGTGAGCCGCGACGGCGTCTTCAATACGACGCGGGGCCTGGCTTCCCGGCTG
This sequence comes from Streptosporangiaceae bacterium, assembly GCA_035606435.1. Lineage (GTDB taxonomy): Bacteria > Actinomycetota > Actinomycetes > Streptosporangiales > Streptosporangiaceae > Chersky-822. The sequence continues at coordinate 2,211 of DATNFM010000291.1, forward strand.
AGGACTGAACTGACTGAACTGACTGAACTGACTGAACTTGGAAAAACGCGACGAATAGTTCCATCGCTACGGTCGTTCATTTCACAATCCGGTAGATTTAGTGTGCTATATGACACGCTGTTTCCCGAACCATGGAATCACCGGCGTCGCCGTGTAATCCGCGGATGCCGGTCGAGCGTCGTCATTGCGGCAGGCTCGTTTTGCGGCGGCAGCGACCGGGGCCGAACCCCAGGGACGCTTGGGGAGGTACGTCGGGTGAAACAGGTGCAAGAGCTACCGGGAATCGTCCGCCACGCATTGGCTCGCGGACGGACGTTGCTCGGGCAGCACCGGCTTTTCGCGACGGCGGCGGCAGTGGCAGCACTCCCCCGGGTGCTGGCGATGCTGGGCTACGAGCCCGCGTTGCTGGTCCGGCTGGATTCTTACGACTATTTGTGGGGCGCGGCTCGCCTGTCCCCCAACCTGATCAACGTCAGCGGCTACTCGGTGTTCTTGTGGCTGCTGCGACCGTTGCACTCGCTGGCGGTCATCACCGGCGTACAGCACGCGATGGGCCTGGCCGTGGCCGCCATGGTGTACGCACTGCTGCGCCGGTACGGCCTGCCGGCCTGGGGCGCCACCTTGGCCGCCGCGCCGGTGCTATTCGATCCCGGTCAGCTTGTGGCCGAACAGCTAATCATGGCCGACCTGCTGGCCATGACGCTGATGATGACCGGGCTCACGGTTCTGCTCATCCCCAGGGCGCCATCGTGGCCGGCCATCGTGATCGCCGGGCTGCTGACCGGCGCCTCGGCTACGGTCCGCCCGACCGCGCTGCCGCTGATAGTGCTTGTACCGGCCTACCTTCTGCTGCGCGAGGGCGGGTGGCGCCGCGCCGCGGGATGGCTGCGAAGCGGCCTGGCGCTGACAGCGGGGCTAGTTCCTGTCCTGGCCTACGTCGGCTGGTTCGCCGCGGTGCATGGCACAGCCACCTTGACTGACAGCGACGGGCTGTTCCTGTGGGCGCGGACCATGTCGTTCGCGAACTGCGCCGCCATCAGGCCGCCGGCTGACCTGCGGGCGCTCTGCCCTGGCGCTCAGCCCGGCGTGCTCGCTCGGTACGACCCGTCGCAGCGGCCACCGCCGTTCAGCTACCTCTGGGACCACGACGCCTGGCAATGGCAGCACGGCCAGCCCGGGCACGTGACCGGCACCGCCGCGTTCACGCCCGCCAACAACGGCCGCGCGCTGCGGTTCGCCGTCCGGGCGATCGAAGCCCAGCCGATCGCCTACGCCAACGTCGTCGCCCGCGACAGCCTGCGATCCTTCGCCTTTGGCAATTCCGTGCGGTTTCCCAGCGGTCAGCCAAGCACGGCGACCATGCCCGCGGCCGACCAGCAGTACACGATCGGAGCGATCCTGGCCTACGCCGGCAACGACCAGGGGATCGGCGCCGATCTTGGCGGCGGGCTCGCAACCCGGCTTCAGCCGCCGTTCGCGACGATCATGCACTACTACCAGCGGTTCATCTACCTGCCTGGGCCGGTGCTCGCCCTGATCGTCCTGGCCGGGCTGGCCGGCTGCCTGCTTGCCCGCCGGCGGAGCGCGGAGGGCACGTTCTTGTGGATCACCGCGGTGATCTTGATGGTCGTCCCGACCGCCGAGCACGAATACGACTACCGGTACATCCTCCCGGCGGTACCGCTCGCGTGCGCTGCGGCCGCCCTGGCGCTGCGCCGCCCGGAGCCGTCGCGATCGCCTGCCATTTCGTCGCTGAAGTGGGAGATCCCCTAGGGGAGAATGAGCGTGCCACTACCCATCTTTACCGTTCCTTAGTTACTTCTTTGGTAATTCTGAAGATTTAATCCGGTTCGGTATCTCGCCTTTCGGACAGTCTTCTCTTACTACGAATTTGCGCATTGACCATCACTAGTCTGCTCGTTACCTTCAGGCCAGGCGACGTACTCGCACACCGCCTACCTGCGCCCACAACGTCGTGGTACGCGCAGACGGACAGCGACAGAAAGAGAGCTCGCATGAGCCTGCTAGCCGCCCGTAAATGGGCCTTCCGAGGCGCAACGGCTGTATTAGCGTCGACCGCGCTCGCGGCCGGGCTGCAGTTCGCGGCCGGAGCATCCGCAGCGACGACCAGTCACGCGACGCCCAGTAGCGCCAAGCCGATACCTCGGGCCGTACTCGCCAGGATGTACTCGACGGCGGACCCATTCTCCCCGGCGTACAAGCATCACTACCGGCATGGCGTGCTGCCCACCAGGACGCAGCTCACGAAGATGCACACCTGGGCACTCAGGCACCCGGGGAACACTCCCGCTCTCAACTCGATGGCGCTGTCCTTCGGCGGCGGCGTGGACGGGATCGGCGTGACCAACGGACCAGAGAAGGTCTACGTCGTCTTCTGGGGATCGCAGTGGGGCACCGCAAGCACGAACGCCAACGGCGATACCACGTTCTCGAATGACGCCAACGGCGCGGCGCCCAGGATCCAGGACATGTTCAGGGGCCTCGGCACGAACAACGAACTGTGGTCCGGCGTCATGACCCAGTACTGCGACGGCGTCGCGGCCGGAACCCAGACCTGCCCGGCCGGCAACACCCAGCACGTGGGCTACCCGACCGGCGGCGCGCTGAAGGGCGTCTGGGTGGACACCGGCTCGGCCGAGCCATCGGCGGCTACCCCGGCTCAGATCGGCAACGTGGCCGTTGCCGCCGCCTCGCACTTCGGCAACACGACCGCAGCCTCTAACCGGCTCGCCCAGTACGACATCGTCTCGGCGCCCGGCCTCAACCCTGACAACTACAAGACCGGCGGCTTCTGCGCGTGGCACGACTGGAACGGCGACGTGGGCTCCTCCTCCTCGGTCGGTGACATCGCGTTCACCAACATGCCGTACGTCACCGATGTCGGCACCTCGTGCGGCCAGAACTTCATCAACGCCGGCAGCGCCGGCACCGACGACGGCTTCACGATCGTCAACGGCCACGAGTACTCAGAGACCGTCACCGACCAGAACCCGGCCGGCGGCTACACTAACACGGCCTCCGGCGAAGAGAACGCCGACGAGTGTGCGTGGAACACCGGACCCGGCGCTCCCGCCGCGAACCTGACCACGGCCACCGGCACCTTCGCGATGCAGTCCACCTGGGGCAACGACGGCGCCAACGGCGGGGCCTGCGAATTCAGCCACGCGATCGTCGGCAACGGCGGTAGCGGCAACACGGTCACGGTGACTAACCCTGGTAACCAGTCGACCACCACCGGCAGCGCGGTCAGCCTGCAGATCCACGCGAGTGACTCGGCCTCTGGCCAGACGCTGACCTACTCGGCCACCGGCCTGCCGACCGGCCTGTCCATCAACTCCTCCACCGGCCTG
>DATNFM010000292.1:0-3018 GCA_035606435.1 Streptosporangiaceae bacterium
CAAGGGCGAGATCCTGCAGCTCATCGGTGGTGTCACCCATAGCAGAAACCACGACCACGACTCCGTGCCCGGCCTTGCGGGTGGCGACGATCCGCTGGGCGACGCGTTTGATGCCGTCGGCGTCCGCGAGCGAGGAACCCCCGTACTTCTGCACGACCAGACTGGGCTCGTTTCGGGGGGTTCGGGGGGTCGTCCCCCCGGAGGTACGGAGCTCCATGCCGCTACTATATCGGACGCCGATATAGCGTCAACGCTTTATCGGCAGGTCAGATCTGCTCCTCGGCCACATCCAGCCTCGCATGGGCGACCACGGAATGCAGGGCGCGCAGCGCCGCGCTACCGTGCGTTCCCCAATGATTCACGTAGGAGAACTGCCACCACCAAAGCGCCTCGCTGGCCCGTCCGGCCTGGTAGTGCCGCAGGCCGTGGATGAGGTCGGCGGCGACCGCCGTGAGATCGTCGGACAGCCGGAACGAGGTCGGCTCGGTGTCGGCGTACGGGTCGAACAGCTCCAGGTACTCATCGACATCGGCGAGCCGCAGTGCGAGTCCGGTCCGCAGCGAGTCCAGGTCAGGGTCGGCGCCGACGTCCGGCTCCGCGTTCCCCGACGGGATCACATCCCGGCTCGCGCCCAGCTGGGCGCCCGCCAGCATGACCTGGGCGACCTCCAGCAGAAGCAGCGGGACGATCTCTTGCGATCCCTCGCCGCGGCCGAGCGCGGCGAGTGCGTCGAGAAAGTCGCCGGCGTGCTTGGCCACCATGTCGGCGAGGGGGCGCCAGCCGCCGGCGCCGTTGACTTCCTTCGAGAGCTTGCCGTTCTGGTCGTCCCGATCAGACATTGAGTGCTCGTCGTCCTTCGAACGCGCGGCCGAGCGTCACCTCGTCGGCGTACTCAAGTTCGCCTCCGACGGGCAGTCCGCTCGCTGGTCTTGTCACCTTCAGGCCAAGCGGTTTGACCAGCCTGGCCAGGTAGGTGGCGGTCGCCTCACCTTCCAGGTTCGGGTCGGTGGCCAGGATCAGCTCGGTGATGGCACCGTCGGCGAGCCTGGCCATCAGCTCGGCGATCTTGAGATCTTCAGGGCCGATCCCGTCCATCGGGCTGATCGCCCCGCCGAGCACGTGGTACCGGCCCCGATACTCGCGGATCTTTTCGATCGCCGCCACGTCTTTGGGTTCTTCTACCACGCAGATGACCGAAGGATCACGCCGCTGGTCCTGGCAGATCCGGCATTCGTCGGCTTCTGAGACGTTGTTGCAGATGCGGCAGAACTTCACCTTCTCGGTGACCTCGATCAGCGTTGCCGCGAGCTTGCGCACGTCCTGCGGGTCGGCGGTCAGCAGATAAAAGGCGATCCGCTGCGCGCCCTTGGGGCCCACGCCAGGAAGCTGGCCGAGTTCCTCGATCAGGTCCTGGACTACTCCTTCGTACACCTCAGCGCTCTCCCGGCCTGTGCTCGCCGGGGCCGGGCTCGTCCTCGTCGGGCCCGCGCTGATCAGGGGCCAGCGGCTGGCCGAAGCCACCGGGCTGACCGCCCATTTGCGGCGGGGTGAGCCCGGGCATGCCGGGGAGACCGGGCAGGCCCGCACTCGCTCCCAGGTCACCGAGGCCGCCCGCGAGCGGGCCCATCATGTCGGCCTGCAGATCGCCGAGGGAGTCGTAGGCGTCGCGACAGGCGGCCAGCACCAGGTCGGCGATCGTCTGCGCGCTCTCCTCGGCGTCGCTCGGGTCGATAGCGTCCTTGGAGATCGTGACGTCGACGAGCTCACCCTGCCCGTTGACCGTGACGGTGACCAGGCCGCCTCCGGCGGTGCCGTCGACCTCGGTCTCGGCTAGTTGCTGCTGCGCGCTCATGAGCTGACTCTGCATCTGCGCCGCTGCGGCGAAGAGTTGCTGCATGTCAAGCTGTCCGCCTGGTTCCATGCCGCGCTCCTGTCCTAACTTTTCTGACGACCGGGTGCCGTCTCCTGACCGCGATGTGGTCGCGGAAACTGCCCCGCCATTGGTCGCGTCAGGATAATTGAGAGCCTACGGCCCGACCGGACTGCAACTGCCCCGGCGGGCCACCGCTAGGCCTAGCCTTCGCCGATTTCCTCGATGACCTGGCCGCCGAGTTCCCGCATGATCAGGTCGGTGCCGCTGATCTGAGCCGTTCCCGGCTGGTCAGGGTCGGTCTGCTCGCGCGGATCGTCGTAGATGCTGGGGCGCGGGACGGAATTGCCGTTGGACGGCGTACTGGCCTTAACCGACTTCCGGCCGGGGGGCGAATCGGCCGGGGCTGGGCGGCTGGCGCTGGGCGGAGGAGAATCCTCGTCGCCGTAGTCGGGCGGAGGCTCCTGCGGCCAGGACCGGTCCGTGCTCGTGGACGTGCGTTCGGCCTTGGCCTGGGCACCGTCTGAGCGGGCAGAGTCTGGGCGGGCAGAGCCTGAGCGGCCGCCGTCTGAGCGGGCAGAGTCTGAGCGGGCAGAGTCTCAGCGGGCAGAGTCTGAGCGGGCAGAGTCTGAGCGGGCAGAGTCTGGGCGGGCGCCGTCTGAGCCGGTTCGGCCGCCGCTTGCGCCGCCGCTTGCGCCGCCGCTCTGGCCGCCGCCTCGGGTCGGTCCGGACTGCACGACGGCCCTGATTACCGGGCGGACGCCGAACATGCGGTCAAGCACGCTGGCCAGATCCTGGTCACAGCCGCTGCTGCCGAAGCCCTTGGCGTCACCTTCGCGTTCGAAGGCCAGCGACAGCACGTTGCCTTCGACGGATTCGACCGACGCGTTGCCCAGCAGGATCCAGGCGACCTTGCGGACCTCGCGGACCGACTCAAGGATGTCGGTCCAGCGGCTGCGCAAGACTGATGCGTCGGGCAGGGCCGAGCCGGCCGACGGGCCGGTCGAGGCTGGCGAGCTGGGCCCGACCCCGGTCGGCGAAGCCTGGCGGGGCTCAGCCTGGCGGGGCTCAGCCTGGCGGGGCTCAGCCTGGCGGGGCTCAGCCTGGCGGGGCTCAGCCTGGCGGGGCTCAGCCTGGCGGTGCCGCTC
>DATNFM010000293.1:0-13768 GCA_035606435.1 Streptosporangiaceae bacterium
GCGCAGCAGAATTTGCGAGTTTAGTAGAATTCCATCCAGTGAAGCGGTTTTCGCGCGCGGAATCTTATTCAGGCTTGGATTTTCTGCGGAATCGATAACCACGGTTGGCTGATCATGTGATGATCGGGCTCTGGCATGCGGGTCACTCCAGCGGGATACTCGCCTGGTCAGGCTAGGCGGAGGGGGAGTTAATGCCAGGCGGCACCGGGTCGGGAATCTACTACCGCACGATCGCGACCGGGATATTTCACTGCGAGCGCTGCGGCGGTGATCGCCCGTACCGGCACCGGTCTGGCCGACGCTGGGCGCGGGTGGTCGGGATCCCGGTGATGCCGCTCGACCGCACCGGTGAGCATCTGCGGTGCATGATCTGCCGTACCGCCTACCGGGTCGAACTGCTGGCCGTGCCAACGGTCGATCAGATGCAGACTGCTCTGGTCGATGCGACCACGTCGGCCGTCCTGGCGATGCTGAACGCGGGCGGCTCGGCAAGCCAGGCGGCCAGGCGCAGCGCCGTTCGGCTGATCATGAGCGCGGGTTCGCCCGACTTTACCGAGGCCGACCTGGCCGGCGGCTTGCGCCGGGCCCGGTCCGCCCAGCAGGCTCTGATCGCCTGCGGCCCGGTTCCCGGCCTGCGGTTCTCGGTCGAGACGCTGGCGATCCAGTTCGAGACGCACGCCAGCGAGTGGTTCCTTGGCAACATCGTCCGGGTCGGGCTCGCCGACGGCCCGCTGACCGCGGCCGAGCGCGAAGTGGTCGGCACGATCGCCCGCCACCTTGGCCTCACCCAGGCCCAGGCCCAGGACGTAATCCTCCTCACCGAAGACGCCGCCCAGGCCGGCTAGCCGGAGGCGCGGTGCCGTCTGGACTGACGAGCGACAAAGCGAAGCGCCAGAGCGAGGAGGGAAGACGGCGCCTAAAAGCGCCGGAGGCCCTCGCCAAAGGGAGCGGAGCGACCGGCGGCGAATAGCAAACACAGCAACTAGGATCGTCCCGTGAGTCTGTATCGGGACGACGGGATCGTGCTGCGCACCCAGAAGCTGGGCGAGGCCGACCGTATCGTCACCGTGCTGACCCGCAAGAACGGGCGGATCAGGGCCGTGGCCAAGGGTGTCCGCCGCACCAAGTCCAGGTTCGGCGCCCGGGTGGAGCCGTTCACCCACGTCGACCTGATGCTGTACACGGGCCGCTCGCTCGACGTCGTGACCCAGGCCGAGACCGTGCGCAGCTACGGCGACCCGCTGGTCGGCGACTACGGCCGCTACACGACCGGGATCGCGATGCTCGAAACCGCCGAGCGGTTCACGACCGTGGAGAAGGAACCAGCGCTCAGGCAGTTCCTGCTGCTGGTCGGCGGGCTGCGAACGCTGGTCGACGACGAGCATGACTCGAGGCTGGTGCTCGACGCCTATCTGCTCCGCTCGCTGGCGGTCGCCGGGTACGCGCCGGCTCTGGATGAGTGCGCGATCTGTGGCGCCCGGGCACCAGCCGAGCCGCAGATCTCCGGACGACGGATCTTCGGGATCGCGGCCGGCGGCCTGGTCTGCCGGGCCTGTCACGCTCCCGGCGCCGCGTCCGCCGCACCGGCCACGATCGACCTGATGAGCGCGCTCTTGCGGGGCGAATGGGGCCTGGCCGACGCGAGCGAGCGCCGGTACCAGGTCGAGTGCAGCGGCCTGGTGGCGGCCTACGTCCAATGGCACCTCGAGCACTCGCTCCGCTCGCTCCGGCACGTGGAGCACGCATGAGCCCGCGTGGTGCGACCCCGCGCGGACCCGTCAGGCCACCTGATCCGCACCGCTCCGGTGCCCGGCCGCCCGCGATCCCGGCGGACCTGGTGCCGACGCACGTCGCGCTGGTGATGGACGGCAACGGCCGGTGGGCCAAGCAGCGCGGGCTGCCGCGTACCGAGGGCCACAAGGCCGGCGAGTACTCGCTATTCGACGTGATCATGGGGGCGATCGAACTCGGCATCCCCTACCTGTCGGCCTATGCGTTCTCGACCGAGAACTGGCGCCGGTCGCCCGACGAGGTCAGGTTCCTGATGGGTTTCAACCGGGACGTGATCCGTCGACGCCGCGATCAGCTCAACGAGATGGGCGTGCGGGTCCGCTGGGCCGGCCGCCGGCCTCGGCTCTGGCGCAGCGTGATCTCCGAGCTTGAGGACGCCGAGCGAATGACGGCCGGCAACACCGTGCTCACCCTGCAGTTCTGCGTGAACTATGGCGGCCGGGCGGAGATCGCGGACGCCGCCGCCGCGATCGCGGCCGACGTGGCCGCGGGAAAGTTGCGGGCCGACAAGGTCGACGAGAAGGTCTTCGCCCGGTACCTGGACGAACCGGGGATCCCCGATGTCGACTTGTTCGTCCGCTCCTCCGGCGAGCAGCGCACGTCCAACTTCCTGATCTGGCAGTCCGCCTACGCCGAGTTCGTCTTCCTCGACACCCTGTTCCCCGACTTCGACCGCCGGCACCTGTGGCAGGCCTGCGAGATCTTCGCCAGCCGGGACCGCCGCTACGGCGGCGCGGTGCCGAACCAGGTCCCCGACTCGGCCTGAGTCTCCCGCTCGGTCGAAGTCGGTCTGCGCAAATGGGCGAACGAATGGAACAGGAACCCGAAGCCCTTCATCTGGACCAAGACTGCCGACGAGATCTTCGGGACACTCGCCGCGAAAGGCGAATCACTTTCCACATGAACGGCGGGAAGGGGCCTGACGGCGGTGATGAGGAGGCGGCCGGCGTCTCAGTGCAAGCCGCGGACAACGGCGACGGCGACCAGCACCGCGATGATGACCGCCCTGAGCACGCGGCCCTGGCCGGACAGCCTTGGCCAGGACAGGGCGGCCAGCCACCCAAGCACGGCAGCGAGGCAGAACAGGACGATTGCCCCGGCCCAGCCATGGAGCGCGAAGCCGGCGATAAGCAAGCACGCCGCGAGCACCGGGAACAGCCACGACGGGAGTTGTTGCAGCCAGAGCAGCGAGGTTGCGCTCCTGTGCTCGAACGTTTCCCGCGACTGCGAGGCATCGGGCGTAAACAGGGTGTCGCCCTTAGGCAGCGGCCTTGGCCTGCGAGCCTGCCGGGAGCGGTTACTGCTCACGATCGATGTCCCTCTAAAGAAGTTGCGCGCCGCTGGGTCACCGACCACGATAGCGGCACTAAGGCTCGGTCCATCACCGCTAAACTGGCAGGCACCGCCACCCGCTGAAAGCTGGCCTGGCTGTGTCCGTGATTATGGACGCTGGAACTCGAACTCACCCTGTCCGACCCGCCCTGGAGAATCTGTGGCACGCCGTAGTGATCGCATGGAGACCATCGTCAGCCTGTCTAAGCGACGGGGGATCGTCTACCCGTCCAGCGAGATCTACGGCGGTTTGCGTGCGTCCTGGGACTACGGTCCGCTCGGCGTCGAGATCAAGAACAACATCAAGCGTCAGTGGTGGAAGTCGACGGTCACCGAACGCGACGACATCGTCGGCCTGGACTCGAGCGTGATCCTGGCTCCTGAGGTATGGCAGGCAAGCGGGCATGTCACCGAGTTTGTCGACCCGCTGACCGAGTGCCAGTCCTGCCACCGGCGGTTCCGCGCCGACCACCTGATCGAGGCGTATCAGGACAAGCACGACGGCAAGGAGCCGGAGAACGGCCTCGCCGACCTGGCCTGCCCGAACTGCGGCACCCGGGGCGCGTTCACCGAGCCGCGCATGTTCAACGGACTCTTGCGGACGTATCTCGGGGCAGTGGAGAGGGACGGGGAGGCGGGCGGGGAGTCCGGACTGGCCTATCTGCGGCCGGAGACAGCGCAGGGTATCTTTATAAATTTCAAGAATGTAATGCAGACTTCGCGCAAGAAGATTCCGTTCGGAATCGGGCAGATCGGCAAGTCGTTCCGAAACGAGATTACGCCGGGCAACTTCATCTTCAGGACGCGCGAGTTCGAGCAGATGGAAATGGAATTCTTCGTCCGCCCCGGCACCGACGAGGAGTGGCACGAGCGCTGGATTCAGACCAGGTTGGACTGGCATCTGGGGCTGGGCTTGTCCGAGGAGAACCTGCGCAAGTACGAGCACCCGAAAGAGAAGCTGTCGCACTACTCCAAGCGGACGGTGGACATCGAGTACCGGTTCGACTTCCCTGGCAGCGAATGGGGCGAACTGGAGGGAATCGCGAACCGGACCGACTTCGACCTGTCCACGCACGCCAAGGCCTCCGGGCAGGATTTGTCGTTCCTCGACGCCGAGTCGGGGGAGCGGTTCGTGCCTTACGTGGTGGAGCCGGCCCTGGGCGTCGACCGGGTCATGCTGGCGTTCCTGCTGGACGCCTACACCGAGGATGAGGCCCCGGATGCCAAGGGCAACATGGAGAAGCGGACGGTTCTGCGGCTCGACTACCGGCTGGCCCCGGTGAAGGTAGCGGTGCTGCCGCTGTCCCGTAACGCCGACCTGTCCCCGAAGGCGCGGGATGTCGCCGCCGCCGTGCGCCGGCACTGGAACGCTGACTTCGACGACGCTGGTGCGATCGGCCGGCGTTACCGGCGGCAGGACGAGATCGGGACGCCGTACTGCGTCACCATCGATTTCGACAGCCTGACCGACGACGCCGTGACCGTCCGCGAGCGGGACTCGATGAAGCAGGACCGGATCGGCATAGACGCCCTGATCGGCTACCTCAGTGAGCGATTGGCCGGCTGCTAGCGCCTCACCATGCGGTGGTGCACCTAACTCTGGTACTGCCGCAAATGGTCGAGCATGCCCGCCAGGCTCGCCTCGGCGACCGCGATCACCGAGTCGGCGGCACCGTAGTAAATGTGCACGGTGTCGCCGTCATCGCGCACGATCCACCCGCACGGGAACACCACGTCGCCGACATCGCCGTGGCGCTCGTACGGCTCGCGCGGACCGAGTACCCACTCATCGCCCCTGGCCAGCACCTTCGCCGGGTCCTCGGTGTCGAGCAGGGCCAGTCCGGCCCGGTAGATCAGCCCGGCGGCGGTCTTGCGCACCCCGTGGTAGCAGAGCAGCCAGCCTTCACTGGTCAGCAGCGGCTCTGGGCCAAGGCCGATCTTGTGGTTGTCCCACCAGCCGCCAGCGCGCGCCCTCAGCAGCACCCGCGAGTCGCCCCAGTGCTTCAGATCGGGGCTGAACGACAGCCAGATGTGCGAGCCCTTGGCGTTGGCCGGCCGGTGCAGCATGGCCCAGCGGCCGTCGATCTTCGCCGGGAACAGCGCGGCGTCCTTGTCGTCGGGTCGCATGATCATCCCTAGGCGTTCCCAGTCCGCGAAGTCCCTGGTCTTGGCCAGGCACACCTGGGGTCCGTTGACCGAGTAGCCGGTGTAGACAACGAAGTACTCATCGCCGATCCGGGTGATCCGGGGATCCTCGATGCCGCCGTGCTCGTCCGGGTTGCCCGGTTGCGGCAGCAGCCCGCGATCCGGGTCGATCTGCCAGCCGGTCAGGCCGTCATCACTGGTCGCCACGGCGAGTGAGGAAAGGCCGGTGCGGTGCTCGACGCGGACGAGCATCAGGGTTTGTCCGTCGAAAACAGTGGCCGCCGGATTGAACACCGCGTTTACCGACCCGGGGAAATCCTCCGCCCGCAGGATCGGATTGCCGGCGAACCGCCGGATGAGTTCGCCCTGATCTGGTCCGTCATTCATGAATGGTCCTCCCGGATGTCAGGAAAGGTTAAGTAGATTGCGCGCCTGATCGGCACGGCGAGGCTACCAGGCGGCGAAGCGGCTCTGGGGCGGCAGGCGGAATGGCCGCCAGTGGCCGCCGGTGAAGATGGCCGCCTTGATGAAGCCGTTGCCCTAGCTCTCCCGGACGGCCGATCGGATGAATGCCTGCTCGCTAGCTTTCCGCAGCGGGCGACTTCTTGTAGACCTCAGCGGCGGCTAGGTGGAACCCGTCCGGCAGTCCGGCCGCCGCCATCGTGGCGGCGATCTCCTCCATCTCGCCGACCCAGCGCCAGCCCTTCTCCGCGGCCGACCTGGTCGTGCCCGGCAGCCGGTCGGACAGCCCGGGCAGGGACTGAGCCCACTCGGCCGCCAGTGCCTCGCCGACGCCCTCCGCCTGCGCCAGGGCGTGCACGGTCAGCAGCAGCGCGCCCGATCCCTTGGTCCAGGCGGCGTAGGCCATCTTGAGGCTGGATGCCGACCACGGCCCCGCCGTCACGATCCGCGCCTCCAGTGGCGTCTGGTCGAACAGCTCCTGGACCGAAGGCGCCGCATCGCCCGACAGGTACAACCGAGTCCGGCCGGCCTCCGCCGGAGGCGGCCCGATGATCCCGCCATCCACGTAAGTCGCGCCGCCGCCCGTCACGATCGCGGCCACCTGCTGCGCCGTCTGCGGCGAGATCGCGTTCGCGTCCACATAGGTCCCGCCGAACCCGGCCACGGCCCGTGCCACATCCACCGCCGCATGCGGCGGACAGATCGACAGCACAACGTCGGCCCGGCCAGCCACCTCGCCAATCGAGCCGACGTCGGTCAGACCCGCCGCCTCGGCCCGCGCAGCACTCCGAGCCCCGCGCCCGGCGGAGGCCCAGAGCACCTCATTTCCCCGCCCCACCAGGCACCGCCCGACAACGGACCCCATCTCACCTGGATGCAGAACCCCAACCACGACCGAACCAGATTCAGGCATGCCCCGATTCTGGCACCAGCCGCCACCTCGCCGCTTCGGCCCGGGCAGCGACGGGCCGGTGGTGGGCCTGGGCGGAAACGGGGGTAGTGGGCCTGGGAAGCGACGGGGGAGGTGTGGGCCTGGGCAGCGACCGGGGGGGTGGTGGCTCGGGCGGGCGGCGACGGCGTCGGTGGAGCGGTCAGCCAGGGAAGCGCAGTTGACAGGGTTCCGGCTGGCCACGCCCCGCCGGTTAATGATCACGTTGACTTTTCGCTTCACGGCGATTTAGCCGTCATATTTACCGAGAATTCCACACCAGGCGAAAACTCCCCATCAAGAATCGGACATACAGGCACCGTTTTCTTGATCGTGGCGACTTTTCGACGCACAACCGGGTAATTCGCCGTGATCATGGGCCGAGTAGGGGTGGCAGTCTACGTGAGGCGCAGCGATCATGGGCGAAGGGGCGCGGCCAGGCTGCGGCGCGGTGGTGATGGGCGGCCCGGGTATGGCGCGGTGGTCATGGGCGGCCGGGGGCGGCGGCCCGGGTATGGCGCGGTGGTCATGGGCGGCGGATTGCAGGTCAGGAACGGGCTAGGCGGTAGTTGCGGGCTGGGCAGACTGGGTTGCACGGGCGAGTGGATGCTTGCCAGCCGAGGTGTTGCATTACGGCGCCGACTTGGACGGCTGTCTCACAGGCGTGCTGGTTCACGTCGATCCAGCCGTAGCGCAGGACCGTGAAGCCGTTCTGGATGATCGAATTGATGCGCCTGAGATCTTGCCAGCGCTGTTCGTCGGGATGGGCCTGAAGCCCATCGAGTTCCACGCACAACGCGAAGTCGCGATACAAGTTGTCCAGATAGCGGTTTCGACCGTCTGCGTCGAGCCTGGCCTGCCGGTCAGCCTGGGGCAGTCCGTGCGGCCGTTCCACTTGGTGCAGGTACCGGTACTCAAGAATCGAGTGCACGCCTGCCCCGACCTCGCCTAGCGCCTTGATCAGTTCGCTACGCCACCTCAGCTTGGATCGTCGACTCATCGCCGCCAGCAGCTTCGCCGGGGTGGTCAGGCGGCGCTGGCTGGCCGAGCACACGACGCTCAGGGCCACGTCGAAGTTAGTCGCTTGGTCGACGAGGTCGAGAACGGTCTCTTCGAGCCTGGTCCTGGGCGGCAGCAGACTTGGATGAATCGCGTCGGCCAGGCGCGTCGATCGATGAACGACGGCGCCATTCATCGATGTGACCTGACGAGCGACCGGAACCGACAGATGAATCAGCGAGCTGCGCTGGTCGGAAAGACCAAACAATTCTGCTGCCGTCGCGTGACTGAGCGCGGCACCAGACCCGGCTCGGTGCACGGCCGCCCAGAGCGTCGCAGACTTGGACGGCTGACCGGTAAAGGTGGCATAGACCCCGCGATGCAACACCTGCCAGCGCTCGGTTCGAAGTAGCCCGTCGATGACGTCAGGAGAGGCTCCGCTGCGCAGAGCCTGCCTGCGCGAGATGACTCCATCTTGAGCCCGGGCTAGTAACCGGCAGGCCTGCAATCCATCAGATGACATGTCGTCAGCTTGATTCAGATTGAGCCGATGACAAGACACCAAGACTTGAGTGTGGACAAGCCGCGTGAGCGGTGCGGCTTGTCCACAGGGTGGCGGGTTTGGTTACCAGGCCAGGTCGCTGGCGTTCAGGTGGGGGTGGATGCCCTTGATCTTGATCAGCTTGTTGCCGTGCAGCAGCCGGACCGGGCAGGGGACTTCGGGCAGCACGTTCAGGTCGAGGATCAGGGCGCTGCCAGAACTGTTGGTCCACAGCACGTCATAGACCTTCAGCTTGTCCAGCACGGCCGGGACCCGGCTCGAGATCAGGCGTCCGGTGGCGGCTGAATATTCGTTGATCTGGCCGCCGATCTTGGTGAACATGCTGGCGACCACCTTCTTGCCGTCCGGAGTCAGGTCGGCGTCGAAGGTCGGCGACTGCTGGAAGGTGAAGGTGATGAGCCTGCGGCTGTGCGCCAGGAGATCACCGCCCGCCGACCTTGTCTTGAGCAGGTTGACCTGAGAGTTGTTGTTCCACAGATAGGCCAGCGTCTTGTCATCCGGTGACCAGGAAAGCGACCTGGCATCCCAGGGCGCGGACCCGATCTCACCGCGGTGCTGCCACGCTCGGCTGGCGCCGGTGATCATCGAATAGACCCAGACCGTGGTGACGATCCGCTTGGTGAGCGGGGAAGCGGCAAAGGCCAGTTTGGTGCCGTCCGGCGACAGCGCTAGGCCTTGACCTTGCCAGTTCAGCGGGATGCGCAGGCCAACGTGGTCCGTGGACCCCGAGACGCTGCCAGAAGGGTGCGGCGTGATCCGCAGCAGCAGGAGTTCTGACCTGAGCGGCCGGAGCTCGCCATTCTTGTTCGGCTCCCTCAAGGTCTCGGCGGCGAGCACGAACGTCCGGTCGTCGGCGGCAGCGGTCACAGCCACGAACGAGGTATAGGGCCTTGGCACCGAGACGGAAGCGACCACCTTGCCGGTCGTCGAATCGATCACGAGCGCGTGCCGGGCTGGCCGCAGGCGCCCGGTGGTCGCGTGGGCCAGTTCGACAAAGTACCGGGGGATGAGGCTCAGCGGGCCGGCCGCCGGCTTCGGCCCGGTCACCTCCGCTCGGTCCGCTCGCAGCGCCGAGGCGGCACCGAACGACGCGGCCGCGATCGCGAGTACCGCGGCCGCGGCCGCCAGCGCCGCGGCCGGCCGGGACAACCCCCGCCGGGCCCGGACATAGCCGCTACCGACCACCCCCGTGCGCGGCATCAGGTGCAACGGCGCCAGTTCGTCGGTCCTGACCTCGGCGGCGGTGCCATTGATGGCCGCCCGCAGCACGCGCTCGACGCCCTTGCGTTCCACCCTGTTCATGACGCCTCCTTCAGCATGCGTCCCAGCGCAACCAGGGCCCGGTGCTGCGCCGATCTGACCGAGCTCTTGCCGATGCCCATCTGGGCGGCGATCTCGGTCTCCGACAAGTCCAGGTAGAACCGCAGCACCAGCACCTCGCGCTGACGGCTGGGCAGCCCCCGCAGCGCGGTCATCACCGCCCGGCGTTGCTCCTCGCTCAGGACGACGGCCTCGGCCGAGGCCAGCACCAGCCCGAAATCCGGCAGTTCGCCCAGGAACTCGGTCGGCTGACGGCGCCGCAGCGCCGAGCGGCAGGAGTTCAGCACGGCCGACCTGACGTACGGCAGCGCCTTGCCAGGATCCCGCAGTTGCTCCCAGCGCCAGTAAAGGCCGGAGAACGCGTCCTGCACGATGTCCTCGGCGGCACCTCGGTCGCCGATCAGCACGTGCGCGAGCCTGACCAGCCCGACGGCGCTGTTCTGGTAGAGCGCGGTCACGACACTGGCCGCGGTGTCGTCACGAACCTGAGCGGACCAGCCGTCGGAATGCCGGCGCCGGACCGGCGGGTGACGGGGAAAAACCGGGGGGCGCGGCGGCGGCCCGGAGCCGGGGCCGCCGAGCCCGGGGCCGGGGCCGCCGAGCCCGCCGAGCCCGGAGCCGGGCCCGGGACCGCCGGACGAGGACAGCGCGAACGGCTGCGGATTGGTGCCCATATCTATCAGACGCATTCTGCGCCGATCCGCTGCTCCTGCGCGGCTACTGGCTTCTGGTCTAGCCCAGGCTCGATAGAGTCAGCACTGAGGGCCGAGAAGGCCAACATTCACCAAGCCGCACCGAGCCTGGGCGACGATGCCAAGGCGGTGGCAGCGCGGATTACGGACTGGCGTCCGCAATCCGCACTGCTGGTGTTGCCTATCCGGGCAAGGCCTCGCCGGGCTCGCGGCATCCAAGGAGAGCGTGCAGTGCCGAAGCTTGTCTATGACTTCGTTGAGGGCAACAAGGACATGAAGGACCTGCTCGGCGGGAAGGGTGCGAACCTCGCCGAGATGACGAACCTCGGCCTTCCAGTCCCGCCTGGCTTCATTATCAGTACCGATGCCTGCCGGTACTACCTGGACAACGGCAAGGTGCCCGATGGGCTCGCCGACGAGGTGACGCAGCACCTGGTGGGGCTTGAGCAGGCCATGGGCAGAACCCTGGGCGCGGCTGATGACCCGCTGCTGGTCAGCGTGCGGTCCGGCGCCAAGTTCTCGATGCCGGGCATGATGGAGACGGTGCTGAACATCGGCCTGTCCGACGTCTCGGTGCAGGGCCTGGCCAAGAAGGCCGGCAGCGACCGGTTCGCCTGGGACTCCTACCGGCGGCTGATCCAGATGTTCGGCAAGACCGTGCTCGACATCGACGGCCACGAATTCGAGCACGCGCTGGACTCGGTCAAGAAGGCCAAGGGCACCACCAACGACCTCGACCTGGACGCCGATGACCTGCGGGCGCTGGTCGACACCTTCAAGCAGATCGTCAAGAACGAGACCGGCCACGACTTCCCGCAGGATCCGCGCGAGCAGATGGACATGGCCGTCAACGCCGTCTTCAACTCCTGGAACGCCGACCGGGCCATCTTGTACCGGCGCCAGGAGCGGATCCCGTCCGACCTCGGCACCGCGGTCAACGTGGTCGCGATGGTGTTCGGCAACCTCGGCCAGGACTCAGGTACCGGCGTCGCCTTCACCAGGGACCCCGGATCAGGCCAGCAGGGCGTCTACGGCGACTACCTGCAGAACGCCCAGGGCGAGGACGTGGTGGCCGGCATCAGGAACACCGTGCCGCTGCAGGACCTCGAGCAGATCAACGCCGAGTGCTACACCGAGCTGATGGACATCATGGCCAAGCTCGAGAACCACTACAAGGACCTGTGCGACATCGAGTTCACGATCGAGCGCGGCAAGCTCTGGATGCTGCAGACCCGGGTCGGCAAGCGAACCGCCGGGGCCGCGTTCCGCATCGCCACCCAACTGGTCGACCAGGGCCTAATCGACATAGACGAGGCGCTGCGGCGGGTCACCGGCGCCCAGCTCGCCCAGCTGATGTTCCCCCGGTTCGACACCAGCACCGAGGGCCACGTGATCACCAAGGCGATCAGCGCCTCTCCGGGTGCGGCGGTCGGCAAGGCCGTGTTCGACAGCGCGACCGCGGTGGAGTGGGCGGACCGGGGCGAGGACGTGATCCTGGTCAGGCGCGAGACCAACCCCGACGACCTGCACGGCATGATCGCGGCGCAGGGCATCCTCACGAGTCGGGGCGGCAAGACCAGCCATGCGGCCGTGGTTGCCCGCGGCATGGGCAAGACCTGCGTGTGCGGCGCCGACGAGCTGGACGTGGACGTCAACGCCCGCAAGTTCTCGGTCTCTGGTAGCAGCACGGGGGCAAAGGACATCACGATCAGCGAAGGCGACGTGATCTCCATCGACGGCACCTCGGGCACGGTTTACTCCGGTGACGTGCCGGTCGTGGCTTCCCCCGTGGTTGAGTACTTTGAGGGCAACATCGCCCCGCACGACGCCGATGAGCTGGTCCAGGCGGTGCACCGGATCATGGCCCAGGCCGACGACCGGCGGCGCCTGGCCGTCCGCGCCAACTCGGACAACGGGCCGGACTCGGCTCGCGCGGTCCGGTTCGGCGCGCAGGGCATCGGCCTGACCCGCACCGAGCACATGTTCCTGGGCGAGCGGCGCCAACTCGTCGAGCGGCTGATCCTGGCCGAGGACGACGCCGGTCGAGAGGCGGCGCTGGCCCAGCTCGAGCCGCTGCAGCGCGGCGACTTCGTCGAGATCTTCGAGGCGATGGACGGACTGCCGGTCACGATCAGGCTGCTCGACCCGCCGCTGCACGAGTTCCTTCCTGACCTGACCGAGCTGTCGGTCAAGGTCGCGCTGGCCGGCGACAAGGCGACCGACGCCGACCGCAAGCTGCTCGACGAGGTCCGTCGGCTGCACGAGCAGAACCCCATGCTCGGCCTGCGCGGCGTCCGGCTCGGCATCGTCATCCCCGGCCTGTACCAGATGCAGGTGCGGGCGATCGCGCACGCGGCCGTCGACCGGGTCAAGGCCGGCGGCACCCCCATACCGGAGATCATGATCCCGCTGGTCGGCGCGGTTCAGGAGCTCGAGGCCATGCGGCACGAGACCGAGCAGGTGCTCAAGGCCGTGACCGAGGAGACCGGCGTCAGCGTGCACACGCTGATCGGCACGATGATCGAGGTGCCCCGGGCGGCCCTGACCGCCGGCCAGATCGCCGAGGCAGCGCAGTTCTTCTCGTTCGGCACCAACGACCTCACCCAGATGGGCTGGGGCTTCTCGCGTGACGACGTGGAGGGCTCGTTCTTCAGCAAGTACATCGAGATGGGCATCTTCGGCGTCTCGCCGTTCGAGACCCTGGACGCCGACGGCATCGGCCGCCTGGTCAAGATCGCGGTCGAAGAGGGCCGTCAGACCAGGGGTGACCTGAAGATCGGCGTCTGCGGCGAGCACGGCGGCGACCCGGACTCGGTGCACTTCTTCCACGAGGCCGGGCTGGACTACGTGTCCTGCTCGCCGTTCCGCGTGCCGGTCGCGCGCCTGGAGGCCGGCCGCGCGGTCGCGCTCGCCGAGGCCGGCGGCAGCGACAGCCGGTGAGCCAACGGGACGGGTACTGCGACCAGGACGTAGAACGGTTCATTCCAGAGCCGGACAAGCGTCCTGGCCGCAGCCCGTTCCAGCGCGACCGGGCCCGGGTCCTGCACAGCTCCGCGCTGCGCAGGCTCGCCGCCAAGACGCAGGTAGTCGAGGTAGGGCAGGCCGATTTCCCGCGCACGAGGCTGACGCATTCCCTGGAGTGCGCCCAGATCGGGCGGGAACTCGGCGCTGCCCTGCATCTTGATCCTGATCTGGTTGACGCCGCGTGCCTGGCTCATGACCTGGGCCACCCGCCGTTCGGCCACAACGGGGAGTTCGCGCTCGCCCAGATCGCGGAAGACTGCGGCGGCTTTGAGGGCAACGCCCAGAGTCTCCGCCTGCTCACCCGTCTGGAAGCCAAGGTCCCCGGCGCCGGCCTCAACCTGACCCGCGCCACGCTCGACGCGACGCTGAAGTATCCCTGGCTAGCGAGCGAGGCCGAGGGCACCAAGTACGGCTGCTACGACCAGGACGCTTCGATCTTCGCCTGGATCAGGGACGGCGCCCCGCCCGGCCAGCCTTGCCTGGAAGCGCAGGTCATGGACTGGGCCGACGACG
>DATNFM010000294.1:0-9868 GCA_035606435.1 Streptosporangiaceae bacterium
TTACGACGTCCATAGCGGCTCGCAGGCTCTTGGTCATCCTGACCGGCTCGGCCGCTGCAAAGGCCTTGTGCAGCTGCAGCGCGGCAAGAAATAGCCGACTTCGCGCGGCGTTCCATTCCGGATCGGTCCAGGCTCCAGCCAACTCTCTCACGCCCTGGCCGACCGCTTCAGCGACGGCAGCGAGATCGGCGGCGAACAAGCTCGTGAGCATCTCGCCGCCGTCGGCGGCCCGCAACTTGCGCTTGGATACCTTGAGGCTCGCCACCCGAAACCCGGCCGGAGAAAGGACCTCCTCGACGGCGAACTGGCGGGCTACCTCGTCGGCAAAACGAAGGAGATCCTGGAAATCGAGTCGGCTTCCAACCTCATATTCACGCGGGCTGAGCTCTGGCGTGCCTAGTTCATCCTCCGTCGTTGCCAAATATTCCGCTGCCGTTATTTCTCCAAGCTCACGCCGACAACCTTCACAGGCCGCTTCGAATCCTGTCAGCCAGCCAGGATTCTCAGGACCAGGGTTCCGCAGCCGGCCGGCCGCCCAGGCGCAACTGGCAAACTCCTCGCTCCCGAGCAGCGGTTCACCCTCGTCCGTCACCATGAACGCCAACAGGGCAGTCTGGCCAGAAGGTCGATCATCGAAGCTTTCGGGATCTGAACCAAATTTCTCCTGAAGCAATTCGCGCACCCGCTGGATATCGAAAACTCCTACGTATAGCAATGACGCCACGTCAGGTTGTCTTTGATCTTGATCCTGCGCAAAGGATGCCCGGCGTCCCACGGTAAAAGTCCATCATTGACTTCATAAACGTTCTTTACCGGGTTCACCGATGGAAGAGGCTGGGGATTGAATATCTCCACGGCCTGCCAGAAATTGAGAACCCTGGCTGGTTCCTGGCCGACGCCGCCCATCACAGCGGAGTCCGGACACCGTAGGGCCACGCTCGCCGTACCCGAAACGAGGAGTCACCGCGCTGCCGCCGGAACTGCTCATAGTTGCGGGCCCAGGCCTCGTGCCAGCCCTGCTCGCGGTCGACGAGCTCGGCCAGGCTCAGCGTCTGCAACTCCGGAAAACGTCGCGCGATCTCGCGGCTGAGCCTGATAGTCGCCGAAGCGTCGGCCTGGGAGGCGTGCGCCTGTTCAAGAACTACTCCGTAGTGCTCGCAAACAGTGCTGAGCTGGCGTTTCCCGCTTCGGCGCTGATCCATTCCCTGGTCGATCACGAGCGGATCGACGACCGGGAACTGGGGCACCCAGCCGCAGAGCCGGTTCATGATAGTCAGGTCGAAGGGGGCGTTGAACACAGCGAGCGGAATGCTCCCGTAGCCGCTGAGGATGCGCCGAAAAGATTCCTGTATTTCGGCGAGGGCTACGTCAGGCCTCTTACCAAAAGCTTGCGCGATCCAAGGCTTGATGTCATGCGTCCTCGCCGCCTCGTCGCTGATTTCGGCGGCAGGGTTGATAAGCCAGTTTCTGGCCCACTCCTTGCCACGCCCGGGATCCGCTAAAACAATTGATGCGGTAACAATGTGGGCGGTCTCCGAATCACTATCAGTAGTTTCCGTATCGAATCCTATGATCGGCCCGCAGTGCCATTCCGTCATTGACGATCTCCCGGTCGCGTGTGACTCCGTGGAACGGCGCCAAATCTACTCCGCGACAACCCAGCTTCGATGGTCAAACTATGGCAAGCGCCCCAAAAGCTGAGCCCGGCACGCCTCGAAGGAGCCTGCTCGCCGACCGCCGGAGTGCGTTCGGTCCCGCTGACCGAGCCCACCGCGCTTTATGCCTGGTCACTGATCTGGCGCAGCGACGATCAGCACCCGCGCCTGGAGGCGCTCCTTCAGCGATTCGCCGAGACCGGCTGCCAGCGGCGCTGGCTCGAATACGACCCAGATCGCGACTGGCTCCCGCCCGCGCCAGCGGCACCGTCGGCCCCCTGATGTCGTAGCCCGCCTTCGGGCTACGACACCGTTGCCTTCCTGGTGTCGCTGGGGCAGCACCGCTGGCCCCCTGCTGCTGTAGCTCGGCTCTGAGTTACCGCACCGTTGCCCCGCGCCGCTGGTGCTGTTGCCCCCGCCCGGCCTACCGCGTAAAGCGCTCAGCGCTCAGCGCTCAGCGCAAAGGCGTCGCGTGCTCGGCGGCCCAGGCACGCGCGTCGTCGGACGCGACCCATCGAATAGCGTTCGCCAGCAAGGTACGGAAACCGGGATTCGCGTAGGCGACCGGCCCGTGCCCGGACTGCAGGTACGCGATCGGGCTCCGCCCGGCCGTCTTCACCCAGCCGACCAGCCCCGACCCGTCCGGATGACTCCAGTCCCCCCGCTCGTACATCCGGTTCCGCATCGCCAGCTCGCCGGAGAAGAAATGCGACGACCGCATCGGGTAATCGGTCGACAGCAACGGCACCACCCGATCGGCGAACACCGGATTCAGGTACACCTCGTCGACAATGTCGAACCCGTCCCCGACGCCGGCGCAGATCGGATGCGAGGCGTCGAGCACCGAGATCCGGTGCGGCACCTCCCGGGTGTACCCGGACGCGGGCCACGAGCGACCGTCCAGCTCTCCCGGCCGGTAATGCCACCGGCCGCCGACAATGTCGGCCCACAGTGGCCACGCGGGCCAGGCCGACATCGCGTGATGCAGGAACACGATGCCCTGGCCGGCCTCCAGCATGGCGACGAGCCCGGACGCGTAGTCCTGCGGCGGCTCGAGTAGCTCAGGCAACTCAGGCTTGCGGAAACCCAGGCCCTGCATGTCGTAGCAGACGATCGCGTCCCACTCGCCGGCGCGCTCGGGGCGGAACCAGCGCCGGGCCTCCGGCGGCTGCTCATGCACCCAGGAGATCTCCGGGTTGGCCGCGAAGATCTCCAGAAACGGCTCCGGCTCGAACGGATGACCGCCCGTGACGACCAGCACCTTGAGCCGGCCCCCGCCCCGACCGGCCTCGTCCGAACCCCCGCCCGCCCCCATCAGCCGGTACCGAACTGCCCGGCCACCGCGCGGAAGCCGGCCCGGCCGGCGGCCACGGCGCGTTCGACGTCGGACTCGGTGTGCGCTCCCGACACGAACCAGTTGTGCCGAGGATGGAAGATCGCTCCGTGGTCGATGGCGGCCGCGCAGAACGCCTGGGCCTTCGCAAATTTTTCATCCTCAATAAAAGAGAGGTTCGGCATCTGGACCGGGCCTGTCTGGTTGATGCCGACACAAGCTTCGGCGGCCTCGCGAGCCAGCCCCTCGCGGAGCAGCGTGCCCATCTTGACCATCGTGTCGACCGCGCCTTCCTCGCGGACCGCGTTGAGCGTGGCCACGCAGGCGGCGTGCGGGACGGCCTGGTACCAGAACGAGCCGGTGACGAAGATCTGCGACGCCGCATCGGCCCAGCGCCCGGCGCCCAGGGTCGCGGCCAGCGGGTAGCCGTTGGCGATGGCCTTGCTCCAGGCGCTGAGGTCCGGCGAAACCCCGATCGGCTCCCAGCTTCCGCCGTCGTGCAGGCGGAACCCGCCCCGCACCTCATCCATGATCAAGGCCGCGCCGATCCGGTCGCAGAGCGCGCGCAGCCCCCGGGCGAACTCGGCGTCGGTCAGTTCCTGGTCGAAGCCGGCGTCGTGCCGGTAGGGCGAGACGATGATGCCGGCGACGTCCTCGGCCCCGGCGTCGGCCACCGCCTTCTCCACGCTCATTAGGTCGTTGAACGTGTAGTAGCGAAAGTTGGCCCGGTCCTCGGCGGCGACGCCGGCGTCGCGGGGGGTGAACCAGGGCGAGCCGCCATGGTAGGCGCCCTTGGCCGCGAGCACCTTGGACCGGCCGGTCGCCGCCCGCGCGACCATCAGGGCGATCGTCGTGGCGTCGGTACCGTTCTTGGCGAACATTGCCCAGTCCGCGTGTTCGACTCTGCCCGTCAGAACCTCAGCCGCTTCGACCATGGCCGCGCCCGGCCCGGACATGGTGTCGCCCTTGGCGCGCTGCGCGGCGGCGGCCGCCTCCACCGCGGGGTGGTTGTGCCCGAGCAGGACCGGGCCGAAGCTGCACATGAAGTCCACGTACTCGTTGCCGTCCACGTCCCAGACGTGCGCGCCTTCGGCCCGCTCGTAGAACTGCGGGTACTCCGGCGGCAGCGCGTTGGCGCTGAGGTGGCCGTACATGCCGCCGGGGATGACGGCCCTGGCTCGCGCGCGCAGGGCGGAGTCGGCGGTCCGGACGCGGCTGATTACCTCGGTCATGGCGGTTCTCCTTGTCTTAGCTAGCACGGCCTCGGCTGCTTGCCTTGCCGGGACCCAGCAACTCGCGGGCGACGGCTTCGATCCCGGCCGCGTCCAGCCGGTAGTGCGCGTACAGGGCGGCGGGCGGGCCGAGCACCACGTGCTCGTCCGGCACTCCGTGCCGCCGGAACCTGGCGGCGACTCCGGCATCGGCCAGCACCTCCGCGACGGCCGAACCCAGTCCCCCGGTGATGTTGTGCTCCTCGACGGTCAGCACCGCGCCGGTCTCACGAGCCGCCGCGAGCGCTTCGCCGGCGTCGAATGGCTTGATCGTGTGCATGTCGACGACGCGGGTGCTGATCCCGGCGGCGGCCAGCGCGTCGGCCGCGGCCAGGCTCGCGTGCACCTGCGATCCGGTGGCGATGATCGTCAGATCACTGCCCTCGCGGAGTCTTACTGCTTTTCCGAGGAGAAAATTTTGCGGGGGTTCTGCTCCGTAGACTTCGGGATCCCGGCCCCGGCCGAGGCGGATGTACATGGCCCCCTTGTGGGTCAGTGACGCCCGCAGGATCGCGCGGAGCTGGCTGGCGTCGGCGGCGCAGACCACGGTGAGGTCGGCGATCGAGCGCATGATCGCCAGATCCTCCAGCGAGTGATGGCTCGTCCCGTAGAACCCGAGGCTCATGCCCGAGTGGTGGCCCAGGATGCGCACCGGCATGCCGGTGTAGGCGCAATCGGTTCGGATCTGCTCACAGGCAAGGAGTGCGACGTAGGCGGCGAACGTCGCCGCGAACGGGATCAGGCCGGCCGAGGCCAGGCCCGCCGCGATCGAGATCATGTTCTGCTCGGCGATGCCCACGTTGAAGAACCGGTCCGGGTGCCGCTGCGCGAAGTCGATCGTCCGGTTGGCGTTGGCCAGGTCGGCGGTCAGCACCACGATGCGCGGGTCGGTCTCGGCCAGCTCGGCGAGTTCCTCGCCCGCGACGAACGCCGGCGTGGAGCTGGCCGGGATGCCTTTTGTTGTCTTCGGATCCTTGAGTGCCTCCGGGCCCGCCTTTCCGCTGAACAGCCCGCTCAGAACCTCCCCCGACGCCGTCCCGCCAGCCCCAGCCGTCCCGCTAACCCCAACCGTCCGGCCAGCCCCAATGACCCCGTCAGCCTCAGCGACCCCGCCAGCTCCAGCGACCCCGCCAGCCCCAGTCATCTCTTCAGTCACTACTGCCTCCGCTCGCGAGTGGCTGCAGGCCCCGGCTCAGCTCGGCCATGACGTCGTCGTAGTCGGCGCCCACGAGCCGGCCCACGTGCCAGCGGATGTCGCCTTCCATTCGCTGGACGCCGCGTCCCTTGATCGTGTCGGCGATGATCACCTGCGGCGGCCCTTCACCGGGCGGATCGAGTGCGTCGAAGGCGTCAAGCAATGCGTTCAGGTCGTGCCCGTCCATCCGCTGAACCTTCCAGCGGAAGCTGGTGAACTTGTCGACCAGCGGCTCGATCCCCATCAGGTCTTCGGTGGCGCCGTCGATGGACAGCTGGTTCCGGTCGACGATGGCGACCAGCGAGCCCAGCCGGAATTGCCCGGCCGCCATGACCGCCTCCCAGACCTGGCCTTCTTCGAGCTCGCCGTCGCCCGTGATGCAGTAGACCCGGTAGTCGCGTCCGGTGACGCGCCCGGCCAGCGCCATTCCGGTGCTCACGCTCAGTCCGTGACCCAGCGAGCCCGAGCTGAAGTCGACGCCCTTGATCTTGCGCATATCCGGATGGTCGCCGAACGCGCTGCCCAGCCTGGTGTAGTCGTCAAGCAGGCTCGCGTCGAAGAATCCGACATCGGCCAGCACCGGGTAGAGCCCGATCGCCGCGTGGCCTTTGCTCAGCACCAGCCGGTCCCGGTCGGGCCAGTCCGGCTCGTCGGCCCGGTAGCGCAGTTGCGCGTAGTAGAGCGCGGCGAAGATCTCGGCCACCGAGAACGTCCCGGTGTAGTGACCAGCTCCGGGAATCTCGGTCAGCCGGACGGTCTCCATCCGCACGAACTTGGCCCGATCCGCCAGCCGCTCAACCAGCGCGTCCCGCTCAGCGCTGCCGCGCGCCGGGAGCCTCCGGCCGGTCGCGTCCGTTGTCGTCATTTGCCACCCCGATCATCGAACGCGCCATCGGCCACCCGCCACCTGCACCGCCGGCCGACCCTCCCGGCCGACCCGGTCACGCTGTCGACCGGCGAGGCACCCGTCCGGCCGGACGTATACTTGCTGCTGGCGAGAGCTAGTTATTTATAGCGGATGCCCAATTTAGAACCTCGATGAGGCTAACATGGCCGCGCCCGCCCGGGGAATACCCGAGGCGACGGGCGGCGATGGACCCGGGAGCGCTAGTGCCCAAGATCGTGGACCATGACCTGCGGCGGCAGGAATTGATGTCCGCCACCTGGCGGGTGATCGCCCGCACGGGGATCGTCGGCGTGACAACCCGGGAGATCGCCCGCGAGGCCGAGGTGTCCACCGGAGTGCTGGCGCACTACTTCACCAGCAAGGAAGACCTGCTCATCGGGTCGCTGCGGTTGTCGCACCAGCAGTTCTTCACGCGGGTCGCCGACCGTACCCAAGGCCTGCTCGGCCTGGACGCCATCCGCGTGATCATGGCCGAGGCACTGCCACTCGACGACCAGCGTCTGCTCGAGGCCCAGATCGAGCTCAACTTCATCGCGCTGGCGCTGGGCAACAGCGCGATGCGCGACCTGCAGCACGAGGAGACCGAGAGGTTCTGGGAACTCCTGCACTACCGCGTCTGCGAGGGACAGAAGCTCGGCCAGATCGACGCCGGCGCCGACCCCACCGACATCACCCACGAACTGGTCATCCTCGTAGAGGGACTCTCCCAGGAAGCAGTGCTGAACACGGCCGGAGCCAGCCCCCAGCGCCAGCAGCAAACCCTCAACGCCGTCCTAGCCAGAATCGCCGCCTAGCCCCCGCCCGCGCGACTCTCGCTCAAGGCCCGCGGCAGCAGCGCTGACCCGTTACCGCCACTCGATCCGGCGGAGTTGCAACAGCGCTGACCCCTCGCAAAATAGCTTGCCCTTTGAGGGGTGCGCGGTCTTTTACCGGGTTGCGCATCGGCCAACTACCGCAAACCCGGACAAAAATTGTCCCTAATCCGGTAAAAGACGTCCTAACCCGGGAAAAGTGAGCCGCAATCCGGGAAAAGACCAGGCCCAGCGGGCTGGCGAGGGCTGCGATCCGGCACTCAAACACCCTGCCACGTGCCCAACCCTCGCAAAGAGACCTTTTATTTATCTCAGGCGCGTGATATAAGTTCTCGCAAGGTGTGTCGACAATCGACAGAGCGATCCGGCACGCCCGGGCCACGCTGACGGCTGACCGGCCGACCCGACCCAGGTCGCCGAGCCTCGACGGGCTCGGTGCGCCCGCCGGGCCAGCGGCCGATTTGAGCCTTGACATGCCGATCAGAGCCACTCTACGATCTTCGCAAATATAAATAAAGATATATAATTCGTCCAATCAATCTATATTCCGGCATTAGGTAAGCGGCCGGGCAAGAGCGCAACGGCCGCGAACTTGGCGGCCCGGGCATAAGCGCCGACGGCCAGGCAGCAAGGCCGAAGGCAGGGGGCGACGCGCCGGGACAGCGAGAACCCGGGGGGACATGAAGGCCAGGCGGGCCGACGTGAAGGCCAAGCAGGCCGACGACGTGAAGGCGGAGCAATAGGGCGGTTATCCCTTACGAAGGGTTAGGACCAAATGGCAGATAACGAGCAGGCCGAAATCGCGGCGGATGAGCAGCTGCTCTCTTCGCTCGGCTACAAGCAGGAACTGAAGCGAACTCTGCGGCTGTTCTCGATGTTCGCGATCTCGTTCTCGGTGATCTCGGTAACCACCGGACTCTTCACGAACTTCTCGTTCGCTACGTCGCACTTCGGGCCCGCCTCGATCTGGCTGTGGCTGGTGGCCTCGGCAGGCGCGCTGATCCTGTCCTTCGTCCTGGCTGAGCTAGCCTCGCGCCTACCGCTCGCCGGGTACTCCTATCAGTGGGGCGGCCGGCTCATCGGACCTGGCTACGGCTGGTTCGTGGCCTTCAACCTGATCTGCGCCTTCACCTTGGCCAGCGGAGGCGAGACATTGTTCCTGCTGTCTCCCACGGTCGGCACGATCTTCGGCCTGAACGTCGACAACAAGACGCTGATGATCATCTTGTCGGTCATCATCTTGCTGCTGGCAGGCATGATCAACGTGATCGGCGTCAAGCTCACGGCCAGGATCAACAACATCTCCGTGGTCACCGAGGTACTCGGCACGGCGGTGCTCGGCATCATGATCCTGATCGCGTTCCTGGTGAAGTCGCCCAAGCCGCACAGCTTCAGCTTCATCTTCAGCCACGGCCCGTTGCACGGGCAGGCGCCCTGGTATGCGGCCTGCCTGGCGTTGCTGATGGGCGCGTTCACGATCGGCGGCTTCGAGGCCAGTGCCGACCTCGGCGAAGAGGCTGTGGGCGTCCAGAAGACCGTGCCTAGGGCCATCATTGGCGCGGTCGCGATCTCGGCGGTGATCGGCATGATCACCCTGATCTGCTTCGCGGTTGGCATTCCGAATCTCAACGAGGTCGCCAGCAGCGGGACCCCGATCGCCGACATCGCCAAGTTCTGGTTCGGCTCGGCGTTCGCCCGGGTGTTCCTGGTGACGATCGCGTATTCGGTGTTCGCGCTGATGGTGGTCCAGGTCGCGGCGATCGGCCGACTGATCTACTCGCTGTCGCGTGACAACATGTTCCCGGCCTCGAAGTTCTTCGGCCGGGTGGACGGCAACACCAAGACGCCGGTACCGGCCCTGGTGCTGACCACCGTGCTGTACATCATCGTGATGGTGTACGCCGCCGCCCAGAGCAACGCCTACGGATACCTGATCGGCGCGACTCCCGTCTTCGCGAGCGTCGTGTACCTGCTGGTCGTAGTCGCGTACTGGATGCGCCGGGACACGATCCCGAAGTCCAAGGCCTTCGACATGGGCAAGTGGGCGCCGCTGCTGCTCGGCCTGTCGGTGATCTGGGAGGTCTTCCTGATCGCGGACTTCACCCTGCCGGCGATCTTCCACGCGGCCGCCAAGGTAGCGATCGGCGGCGAGATCGTGGCGGGCATCTGGTACTTCGCGCTGCGCGGCCGGATTAAGCGAGGCGAGGCCGGCCAGGCGCTCTCCCTGGGCAAGCTGGGCATGAACACCGCGCCCAGTCCGGTCGTCGACGCACCGCCAGGCGATCCCACGCCCGCACCCGACCTAGGCAACTGATCGCCGCCCACCCAACATCCCACCCCTCCCACCCAGATGAAACTGGCGGTCGGCTAGCGAGCAGACTCAGATCCTCGCTAGCCGACCGCTCATCATGCCGACCCCGGTCGCCGACCCTTGCCGGACGCCGGCTGTCCGACTACGAAGGAAGTGATGCCCGACATGGACGCGAAGCTGCCGCGTTACGACGACCTGCCACCAGCTAGCGTTGGCGGCCGGAGTGGCTGGGGCATGTTCGGAGACGAAGACTGCGTCGGCATGTTCAACCTTCAGACCGAAGCGAGCGTCCTGCACGCTGTCGGCCTGGTGCGCAAGGGAGCCGTCTTCCCCCTGAACGCGGAACTCGATGCGGTCAACCCGCCGATCGACGAGGACCGCACG
>DATNFM010000295.1:0-2338 GCA_035606435.1 Streptosporangiaceae bacterium
GAGGCCGCCGCCCGGATCGCCAGCGACACCCGGGTTACCGGGCTCGCGATGGACGTCCGCGACGAGCCATCCGTTACCGATGGCATTGACCGCGCGCTGACCAGCCTCGGCGGCATCGACGTACTGGTCAACAACGCCGGAATCGGCATGCGCACGGTGAACCCGGACTTCATGACCGAATCCATCGGCTTCTGGCAGGTCAGCCCGGACGGTTTCCGTGACCTGCTCGCCACCAACGTCCTCGGCTACTTCCTGGTCGCGCGGGCCGTCGCGCCGCAGATGCTCGAAGCGGGGCACGGCAAGATCGTCAACATCTCGGTCAGCGAGACGACGATGCGGCGTAAGGGATTCACGCCGTACGGACCGTCACGCGCGGCCACCGAGGCGCTCTCCCACATCATGGCGGCTGACCTAGCCGGCACCGGCATCGACGTGAACCTGCTGCTTCCCGGCGGTGCCACCCGAAGCGGCATGACGCCGGACTCGGCGCCCGAAGACATGCAGGCGACCTGGCTCGACCCGGCGATCATGGGACCGCCGGTCGTCTGGCTCGCCTCCCCGGCCTCGAACGGCCTCACCGACCAGCGCATCATCGCGACCGAGTTCGCGGCTCACTAGACGGGGTACCTGGTGGGTTCGGTGTCGTAGCTGCGCCCGGCCGGGGTGGTCCCACCGAAACGTGCCGTCGGGCAGCTGGTCGACCGTCCAGCCCGGTTGTTGCTTGAGCCGGTGGTCATGTCTGCACTTCGGCACGTGATTGTCAAAATCACGCATTCCGAGATGCCGGATGCTCCCGATGCGATCCCCGCCTGCGCGGACCCCCGTGACTACTGGAACGCGGTCCTGGCCCGCATCTGGGCTGCCGGGGACAACCCGGGGACGCCAGCGGCCTGTCCGCGCTGATCCTGGCCGAGGCCCCGCTGAAGGCCGTCCCAGGGCCGCAGGCGAAACTTCAGGGCCGTCGACGTGAATCGCGACCGCCGCGCCGACGGGCTTGGCTGGAGCACCGGTTCGCGGCCTGTCGTATCGCGTGCCGGGCACGGAGCGGCAGCAGACGAGCAACCACGGCCTGGCCCGCCGCAAGGCAGTGTGCCCCGGCGACGTCGAATCGCGTTAGCGATCTCGCCCGCCGCCGCCGCACCACCGAGTACAGGGAATAGCCATCCAAGTCTCGCTCGGTGAAGCCCGCGGGTCGTCGCGCTCGAAAGAACACGCCAGGTGGGTCAAGGGGATCCCGCTCGATCGTCTCGATCACGAGGTCTCCGAATATCTCGGAGATGTCCTCCGGTTCGAAGCGCCAGAAGTCAAGAGGAAATCCGTGGAACTCGAATCCCGGCGACCGCGTCGTGACAATGAGCATGGCGTGCTCGCGGAGAACGGTCTTGAGATTGTGTACCACGCGGCGCCAATCCCGGACGTGCTCGAGCACTTCCGTACTGACCACCAAGTCGAAGGATCCGGGAGCAAAGCGATCGAGCAGGCACTCCGCTGAGCAGACCACATCGACTCCTGGTCCGGGGACCAAATCGGCACCGGTATATCGCGCTGGCCGCAGCGGCATGATGATGCTCCTGACTGCGGCATTGGGATCGCAGGAGCCCACCTCCAGCACGCTCCGACTACAGACGTCTTCGAGGTCGAGCTGGCACTGGACGAAACCCCTAGCACCCGGTGGACACATTGCAACCGGCCTCCCTAACCCAGTGGGCCGCCTGAGCAGCCTGCGGAATCGTCCACGTCGCCGGGCACGCCTGCGGCCGCGAGAATGCGGCCGGCAGTACTCGCCATCGCCGCTGGCCAGCCGGAGATCCTCATTGGAT
Source organism: Streptosporangiaceae bacterium (assembly GCA_035606435.1). Lineage (GTDB taxonomy): Bacteria > Actinomycetota > Actinomycetes > Streptosporangiales > Streptosporangiaceae > Chersky-822. The sequence goes on from DATNFM010000295.1 coordinate 1,821, forward strand.
TCATGAGGCTCCGGCCCATAAGGCGACGCCGGTCTGTAGGACGAGGCGTGCGGCCCGTACGCCGAGGCATCGTACTCACACGGGAGGCATCTTGCCCTACCGCGAGGCGCTTTGACGGCCAATTCGGTCAGATGCCGGTCGTAGCACTCGCCAACCTCCTCGTTGTACCCGAGGGGTTCCCGCACATGGTCTACCGGCTTAAGGAGGTCCCGGGTCTGGAGGCCAAGCTGACCGCTGAACTCACGCCGGGGGTCAGCCGCCCGGCCCGGCCCAGGATCTTCGCCTCCACCGCCGCGGCTTCGTCGCTGTCCAGGTGCTGGGTGAGCCGGACGATCAGCTCGGCCTTGCCCCGGGTGATGATCCCGTCGGCCAGCACGTCCAGCGTGCCGCCGAGCCGGGTGGCCAGGTGCCACGCCACGGTCAGCAGCCAGTCCGCGACGGCGCGGGACTCGCCGAGTGCCAGGGCCAGCTGGTCCCGGGTGAACTCGTGCACCACGGCGGGCATCCGCCCCGGCGCC
>DATNFM010000296.1:0-14033 GCA_035606435.1 Streptosporangiaceae bacterium
CACACCCGCCAGAGCCCGCGTACCCTTGCTGCCTTCCGGCCCTGGGGGAGTTGGCGGGGTTAACGCCGTGCGAGGGGTCTGTGGCCCAGTCTAGCCAGCCGTCCGACCCGCGGGGCCCGGATACCCGTTCCGCCTCCCGCCCGCTACTGCCCGCTCCTGCGGCACGCGGCGTCGAGCGCCGTGGCAGCGCTGGCTCTGGCCAGGTTGTAGGCGGTCCCTGAAAACTTGCCGGGCGAACTGGAACAGATCATCCTCAAGAGGAAATCGCGATCGCCGCCGGTAAGCTCCTGCGATCCGCCGAGCAGCGCCGGCACGGCGTCGGGCCCGAGAAAACTGGCTTGATAGTCATCGAACGAGTGGCCGTTCTCGGCCCGGTGCAGGTTCGTTGTCGCGACGATCACGGCCGGATCGCTCGCTCCCCACGCGGCGGTGAACACCAGCCCGGAGATGATCATCGCGGCCGGGAACAGCCGGCGCGGCAGCCCGCGCGGCACCAGGGTCGACCCGAGCAGCAGGAAGACGAGGCCGATCCAGACCGCCGCGACCAGGCAGGCCAGGCGCAGCATGGTCAGGCCGTAGGCGCCTTCGTACAACTGAAGGCGGCGGATCGCGACCACGACGATGGTGATCGTGAGAACGACGGTGAGTCCGGACAGCGCGATGAGCAGCGGCCTGCGGGGGTCCGCGAAAGCGCGCACGCCGAGCAGCACCAAGAGCGTGATCGCGGCGCAGGCCAAAAGCTCGAAGAAGCCACTGCGCGCGTACTTGGCGTAGGTCAGGCCGTGAACGACCAGGATCCGATGGCCAGCGCCGGACAAGGCGACGGCCTGCGCGACCGCGAAGGCCGCGTAGAGCGCGCAGATCCCGCCGAGTTGGCCCAGCGACGGTGCGGCAGCCAGCTTCGGCGAGGGTTCGGCCGCGCTGGCGGCCCGGGCAAATCCGGCGACCAGCCAGGCGCCGACCAAGATCAGAATTAGGTGCTCGGTCAGCGGGCCGATATCAAACCAGGACCGGAAGATCGGATCGGCGACGGCCAGGAGCGCGCCCACGATCAGCATGATCGGGACGCCGAGAGCAGCGGCGCGGCCGACGGACGCCAGTCGCTTGCGGGCGGCCATCCCGGCTTCGCCCTGATCGTCGATCTTGAAGAGCCCGGGAGCGATGAAGATGTGCCCGACGATGTAGGCCAGCCTGGCTTCCATCGCCGGAAAGGTCAGGCTCAGGCCAGCGCCGTCTGCGCCGAGCGAGGCCCCGAGGCTGAGCAGCAGCACGACGCCGAGGTAAGTCGGCACGGTCACCCACGCGCTCGATCGCAAGGTGAATGCCAGTCCGAGCACCGGCGCCGCTGCGATCAGAGCTCTCGCCGTCAGGCCCCGGACCCGCCCGCTGAACAGCAAGGCGACCGCCATCACGAGGATCAGCCCGGATGCGGCGACCGTGGCGTACCCGCTGTGGGCCGCGATGTCGAAGGCGATTCCGCCGGCGAGGGTTCCCGCCACGATGGGGCGGTTGGCCCGGGCGCGGAGCTTGAGGTACTCCGGTGGCGGGCGCAGCGGGACGGCGGGCGGTCCCGCGAACGGCGGCCCTGGGACCGGCGGGCCTGGGACCGGCGGCCCTGGGACCGGCGGCCCTGGGACCGGCGGCGGCAGGGCGGACGGTCCCTGGACCGGCGGCTGGGAGACCGGCGGCTGGGAGACCGGCGGCGGTTGCGGGGCCGGCGGCTGCGGCGCAAAGGCCTGAGGCGCTGGAAACCGCGGCGCGCCAGGTCGCTGCGGAGGGGGTTCCATAAGGTTGCTTTCTCCCTCTATGTAGTTAGTTTTTAACGGAAAGTGACGCAGGTCGAGCGCGGTCTACGGGCCCTTACGGGTCGCTTGGTGAGAGTGCTAGCCGGGAAGATCTAGGACGATGCGGCAGCCGGTCGGGTCCCGGGCTTCCGCCCGGATCGAGCCGCCGTGCAGGTCGACGATGGACCGCGCGATCGCGAGTCCCAGGCCGGCGCCGCCTCCGCCGGATCCTCGCGCGGCGTCGACTCGGTAGAAGCGGTCAAAGATGCGCTCGATGTCCTCGGCCGGTACGCCGGCTCCCTCGTCGCTGACCTCGATCCGAATGCCGGCCGCGGTGCTGGCCCGGGGGGACGGCCCCCCGGAACCCCCCGCGGTCGAGGCGGCCCGGACCTGGACTTCTCCCCCGGCCGGGCTATGGCGGACCGCGTTGGTCAGCAGGTTGGTCAGTACCTCGTGGATCTGGGCCGGATCGCCGTGGCCGGTGAGGGCCGGCTCCACGTCGGCGACGATCCGCACGCAACTGGTCACCGGCGCGACCTCGGCCACGGCGTCGTCGATGAGTTCGGCGACGCAGAAGTCCTGCGGGTCGATCCTGACCGCCCCGGACTCGAACTGGGACAACTCAAGCAACTGGTCGACGAGCCGGCTAAGCCGCTCGGTTGCTTTCAGCATGGTGCCGACCGCCTCGCCGTCGAGCGCTTCGACACCGTCGGCCAGATTCTCCAGCCGGGCCCGCAGCGCAGCGATCGGAGTTCTCAGCTCGTGACTCACGTTCGCCACCAGCTCACGCCGCTGCAACTCAACCTGCTCAAGTTTGGCCGCCATCGTGTTGAACGACCTGGCCAGGCTCCCGACCTCGTCCTGGGCGGTGGCGGTGACCCGCTCGCTGTAGTCACCGGCCGCCATCGCCTTCGTTGCGGCCGCCATCTCCCGCAGCGGCATGACCATGCCGTGCGCCAGCAACTGGATAACCACCAGCGAGACAACCAGCCCGCCAACGAACGCGAACCGCGCGTGCACCCCATCGGTTAGCGACAGGAAGATCGCGCCGACGGTCGCGGCCACCGACCCGACGACCACCAGGCCGAGCTTCACCTTGATCGACCTGACCCAGTCAAGCGGCCGAGACCGCCTTGCGTTAGACCGCCCCGGACTGGATCGCAGGCTGGAGGTGGCCAGCCGTGCCCCGGCGGCCATCAGGCACCGTCCCCGTCGGCCCCGGCGTACCCGACGCCATGAACGGTCCTGATCACGTCCGGGCCAACCTTCCGGCGGATAGCCCGGACGTGCGAATCGACCGTGCGCGTCCCCGAGCCGTCCCGGTAGCCCCAGACCTCGGCCAGCAGCTCGTCCCTGCTCCGAACGATCCCGGGCGTCAGCAGCAGGTACGCGAGCAGGTCGAACTCGGTGGCCGTCAGCCCGACGAGCTGGCCGTCTACCCTGGCCCGCCGCCGCGAGATGTCGATCTCGACCTGGCCCGCGCGCAGCACCCGGTCGGTGTCATGCGCTGACCGTTCCACCCGGCGCAACAGCGCCCGGACCCGCGCGGTCAGCTCCCGCATGCTGAACGGCTTGCTGAGATAGTCGTCGGCGCCAACCTCTAGCCCGACCACCAGATCGGTCTCCGACCCGCGAGCGGTCAGCATGATCACCGGCACCGGCCGGTCGCGCTGGATCTGACGGCAGACCTCCAGCCCGTCGAACCCTGGCAGCATGAGATCGAGGACCACCGCGTCCGGCCGCGCGGACGCGACCAGCCGAACCGCACTGGGCCCGTCACCGGCCACGTCCACCACATGACCGTCACTGCGAAGCCGCGCCGCGATCGCCCCGGCTAGCTCGGCCTCGTCCTCAACCACCACGATCTTGGCCACACCAGGAAATTAATGGATCAGCTGTGCAGATTTCGACCCCGCACCTGTGAAGATCCCGTGCAGGGCCCAGCCGCGACGAACAGCAACGTTGACCCACCGTCGCCATTCCCGATAGCGGCTGGAGGCCGGCGACGCTGGCGACGCCCGCACGGCGCCGGCCGCGCAAGTCACATCAGCCACTGCAGACACGTAGATCAATCCGCGCCTCACAGGCCCCATCCTCTCGCGCCCACGCGCCACTGCACCCGATGACTCTTCCCGGGTTGCGCGCTCTTTTACCGGGTTACGCATCAGCTAACCATCCCAAACCATGACAAAATTCGTCCCTAACCCGGTAAAAGACGTCCTAACCAGGGAAAAGTGATCCGCAATCCGGGAAAAGACCGCGGCCCGGCAAGCGGCCTGCGATCCGGCACAGGTCGAACGAACTGAGCGGTCAGGACGCCAGGCAATGACGCGACCGCCTCCGCCCTCTGGCTTTAGCAACGAAGGGACGGCCTAGCCGTCCCAGCAGCAACTGGGGGCCAACGTCGTCAATCCATTCCGGCCAGCGTTAGCAACGGCGGGACATCGTCGCTATCGGTCGTTGCGCCGCTCGCCGTAATAGAAGCCGATGGCTGATCCCAGCAGGCTCACGGTTGCGGGCAGAGCCGCCTGAAACCACTCGCTTGAGTTCCGCCAGTGGCCAGTGACGGTGGCCCAGTACCCCAAGCCGAGAACTAGGGCGAAGCAACCGACAAAGGAGAGTGCGATCGCCATCCGCACCCAGCCGATGGATCTGACCCCCGCGTTTCTGGGTGAACTGTCTTCACGACGCCAACTGAAGGCTTCCGGCGGGACCTCGGTCCGACGCCAGTCGCCGTAGCTGCCATCCGGCTGGCCGGGATCGCCGGTAGGTCCTCGAGGATCATCCAGCTCGTCTGGGGCTACGGGCCGGTGTTCCCAGCCAGTGCCCTCCTGAGTAGAACGGCTCACATACGGGGGCGACGCTCGCTGGAGTCACGCTGGGAAGGTATACGCGATTCGACCTGAGGAGGGATGAGTTCCTCAAGCTGGCCGTTATTTACTATGAGCATCTTGCCGCCGTTGATTTTGACGTTCACATACTCCTCCTCAAGTCCGACGGCTTCGGCGAGCACTTCGTTCACATCCTTTTGCCGCTTATCCGCCAGATAGTTGAGTCGGCGCATTACGTCCGCCGAAACGAAAAGCGAGCTTTCGCTCACGACATTCCCCCTGTTGTAACTCATCGCTTCCCCCGTACGGCCCGCAACCGTCAACCGTAACCCCAGATTAACTCGCAGTCACGCTAAGTGACCAGCGGCAAGTTCCCGCCTGCCCGCCAATTCGCCACCGACCTGGACGTAACCGGATAGCACCACGGACGGGTCGGCAACGACGCCGCCCTATAGTCCAATCACCATGTCTGATGCCCAGGGCGCCGGTCGAGGCGCTTCCGGCTACGCCGCCGCTGCGGTGTTTCTCGTGCTATTCGCCATCGGCGGGATTGTTATCGCCGTGCTCTCGCCTCATGAGGCCAACGCACTTCGGCTATGGGCGAGCACGAACGTGGCAAATCTGCGGCAGCACCCTGTTGCTGCGCTCGTGGTTTCCGCATTCCTGCCCTCCGGATGGCCGTTCGCCTGGCTGGTGCCAATCGCGCTGACGATGTTCGCCGCGAACCGCGCGGTCGGTACCGCGAGACTGGCGCTGATCTGCGCCGCCGGGCACCTGATCGGCACCGGCGTCAGCGAGGGGATCGTCGCCTGCCGGCTAGACCACGGCACCCTCCCGCCGTATTGGGCGCACATCTCAGATGTCGGCCCGTCTTACGTGGTGGTGTCCGCGATCGTGGTCGTGGTCATGTTCGGGACCTGGCTGGCCAGGTCGACGGCCGTGGCGGTCTTCGCCGTCCTGGTCTTCGTCAGCCACATCTTCGCCGGCATGACCAGCCTTCAAGTAGCGGCCGTCGGTCACCTGACCGCGATCATGACGGCGGCGGCGATTGGCCTTGTACTGGTCGTCCAGCAACGCGGCGTGAGAACGAGGCCGGATGAGGCGCCAGATACGTAGGGCGCAGTTGCTGGGTTGGGCTGGCGAAGGCGGCGCGTGGCTGGGTTAAACGGTCAGCGATCGGCGGGTTCGTGCGATGCGGGCCTGGACGCCGCGACGTTCTCGCTGCCCGATCTCGCGTTCGGCTCGCCGCCCGTACTGACCTACGGCCTTCGCCTGCGCCCTATTTCACGCGGGAGGCTATGACGGATGTGATCTCGTCGCTGCGATCCTGGCCGACAAAGTGGTCCGACGAGTCGCTGATATGCAGGGTCGCGTTCGGCAACCCGCGCGAGAGGTGGCGGGAGTTGGCGATCGGCGCGTTAGTATCACGGGCGCCGTGCCACAGATGCACCGGCGTTTTGATCTCGCTGAGTTGGAACGGCCACGGGCGCTTGGTCATGGCCACCTCTTGCACGGCGCCGCGCGTCCCCTGCCGTAGCGCGTCAGCGACTGCTTCGAATTCGGCGCGCAGGTCGGCGTGCCTTTGCTCGGGCGCGGCGGCCATCTCGCGGCGCAGGGAACGCTCAAGCCTCGCCGGGGTGGCAATCGACCACCTCATCACAGCGAAGGGAACCGCGTTGACTGCTGGCGCGTTCCTGGCGAGCCAGCCGTAGAACCGGATCCTCGCCTGCTGGCCGGCTCTCTCGGCGCGGCTGGGCGGCCGTGCTCCCCCCGACGCGATGAGGGCGACGACACTGACGCGGCCGGACAGCCGGTGCGCGGCGGCCAGCGTAAACGGGCCGCCGCCGGACTCACCGGCCAGCGCGAACCGGTCTAGGCCGAGTTGGTCAGCTAGCGCGGCGAGGTCATCGCCCCAGCTGATAAGGCTGCGGTCCCGGTGGTAGTCGGAGCCGCCATAGCCGGGCTTGTCCGGTGAGATCCAGCGCAGGCCGGCTGCCCGAGCCGACTGGTCATAGCAGCCTCCGTACCGGCCCGACGCCGGTGTCCCTGCCGTGTAGATAACCGGTGACCCGTTTGGCGCACCGAACTCGTGCCAGCTAAGCCGCCTGCCGTCAGGAAGGGTGATCACTTCAGACGTCACGGATACATCCTGACGCCGGCCCGAGTCATCGCGCCATATTCAGACCGAATGGCCGCACGCTCATCGGGTAACAGTGCTATGCCGGTGAGCCGGGGCGTGTTGCCGGTCAGGTTGGCGGAGGATAGGAGATTCGAACTCCTGAGGGGTTGCCCCCAACACGCTTTCCAAGCGTGCGCCCTAGGCCACTAGGCGAATCCTCCGTCGGCTAGCCTACCGAGTCCGGCCGCCACTTCCGACCCGGATTACTTTCTCCGGTTCCGCCGCAGGTCCGGGCCCTGTCACCAACAGCGACCCGGCTCACTGCTGGGCCAGGATCGCCTCCAACTCGGCCAGCGGATCGCGGACGACCGGTCCCCTGACCTCGACCACCGCCCGCCGGATCACCCCGGCGAACGGGAACGGCGCCTCGTAACCAGGCCCGACGGCTGGACCCCACTCATAGCCGCAGGTCAAGCCGACACCGACGCCGTTGAACCCGGAAGGCGTGAACCGAGGGATCTCGGCCCGGCCGATCTCCTCGCCATCGCACCGCAGAACCCCGATACCGCCAAGGCCCGCGTCCTTCACAAAGACGTACTCGATGCGGTGATCGCCAGCAGCTAGGTGCCCGGCCGCGGCCACGACGTGCCGCTCCTTGCCATACAGGTTGTGCACATACCGGATCTGCCCGCCGAGCACGTGCAGCGACCAGCCACCCAGCACCGAGCCCAGGGCCAGCAGCACCCCGTCGCATTGACCGGCCTCGGCGACGCTCACGTCGACGACCAGCGCATGAGAGCGGTTCCGAATCTGAGCCGCCACTGACTCAGGCACCGGAGCGCCGCCGGGGAAGTACCGGTAGACCTCGCGCGGCCGACGGTAGTCGGGCTTGGGGTTCACGAGCGCCCAGAGCGCCCGGTTGTCGAGCGGCAGCACCTGGTTGCGCCGCGCCTCCTGCCACCACAACTCGACCAGTTCGGCCAGCAACTCGGGTCGCTCGGCGGCCAGATCGCCGCACTCCGACAGGTCCTCGGCGACGTGATAGAGCTCCCACACGTCGTCATCGAAGGAAGCGTTTGGATCCTGGTCGTCGTAGAGCGGGCCGACCGGGTGAAATGCGACGGCCTTCCAGCCCTTGTGATAGATCGCCCTTGAGCCGAGCATCTCGAAGTACTGCGTCTCGTGCCGCTCTGGCCGGTCAGCACCGCCGGCGGTCAGCAGGTACCCGAAGCTGACGCCATCGATCGAACTCTGGGCCACCCCGTCGATCTCGGCCGGCAGGCCGTCAGCTAGACCAGCAAGCTCCACCAGCGTAGGCATCACATCCACGGCATGCGCGAACTGATGCCGGGTCCCGCCAGCATCGATCAGTCCGTCCCGCACACCGCGCGGCCACGACACGATGCACGGGTCGGCGATTCCGCCCTCGTGCACTTCGCGTTTCCAGCGGCGGAACGGGGTGTTGCCCGCCATCGTCCAGCCCCACGGATAGTTGTTGTGCGTGGCCGGCCCGCCGATCTCATCGATCCGGCCGAACATCTCGTCGTTGGTCGCCGGGTCAAGGTTCACCAGCCGAACATCGTTGATCGAGCCGGTCGGCCCGCCTTCGGAGCTCGCTCCGTTGTCAGACACCACGATTACGATCGTGTTGTCCGCATCACCGATCTCCCCCAGAAAGTCGAGGACCCGTCCGAGCTGCTCGTCGGTGTGTGACAAGAAGCCGGCGAAGCACTCCATGAACCGCGCCGCGACCGCCCGTTCGCGATCGTCCAGGTCAGACCAGGCCGGCACCCAGTCAGGCCGAGGCGACAGGCCAGTCGATGCTGGCAGCAGTCCCGACGACAGCTGTCGAGCATGGATCTGTTCTCGCCAGGCGTCCCAGCCCAGGTCGAACCGACCCTGGTAATGCGCGAGCCATCGGGCTGGCGGCTGGTGCGGCGAGTGACACGCGCCGGTCGCGAAGTAAAGGAAGAACGGCTTGTCGGCGTCGACCGCCCGCAGATCACCGATGTACTCGATCGCCCGGTCGGCCAGATCCGCCGTGAGGTGGTACTCCGCGCCGGATCCTGGCTCCCGGCTCAGGCGGCGAGTCGAACCAGGGGGCTGGGTGGGGCGAGAATCCTGAGGACGTACGGCATGGTTGTCGCAGTACAGGGCCGGCCGGAACTGGTGGGTCTCGCCACCGTGGAAGCCGTACCACCGGTCGAACCCGCGTCCGAGCGGCCAGGTCGCCCGCGACGCCGCCATGTTCGTCTCGTCCTCGGGCGTCAGGTGCCATTTCCCCACCGCATAAGTGGCATAACCGGCCGCACGCAGGATCTCCGACAAGAACCCGTTCTCCCGGGGCGGCTTACCCCAGTACCCAGGAAATCCCACGGCCAGGTCGGCTATCCGGCCCATGCCGTTGCGATGATGGTTCCGCCCGGTGAGCAGACAGGCTCGGGTCGGCGAGCACAACGCCGTGGTGTGGAAGTTGGCCAGCCGGACTCCGCCCGCCGCCAGCCCGTCCAGCACCGGCGTCTCGATATCGGACCCGTAGCACCCGAGCCGCGCATAGCTGACGTCGTCGAGCACCACCAGCACCACGTTGGGCGCACCGGCCGGTGGCCGCACCACCGGCGGCCACCACGGCTCAGAATCCCGCCAGTCTCGGCCGATCCGCCCCATCGACCGACTTCAGCAGAAGCCCCGGTTAGTCGTCAACCGCTGGAACGCCGCTGATGCCCATTTCCGACGCCATCTCAGGCGTCCTGGCTACAGCAACGTACCCCCACCGTAGTTCCGTCCCAGGAAGCTGCTACAGCGGAGAGCCTGGAGGAGGCCGTGACCGCTAACTTTGAGGGGTGGCGGACGATCTCGCAGTCCCCCCGCCCGCCCCGCCACCCGGGCCGGAACAGGGACGCAATGTCAAGGGACTGATCCGCTACGCGCTCGGCGCCTGCCTCGGCATCGTCGTTCTCCTCCTGCTCTTCGGCAAGCGGGGAGAACTGGTCTCGGCCCTCCATCAAGTTTCCCGAGCCGACCCCGCCTGGGTCCTGGTCGCGGCCGCCGCCGAGGCCGGCTCGGTCCTGGCCTTCGCCTACATCCAGTTCCGTGCGCTCAAGCTCAGCGGAACCAGAGTCACGTTGCGCGCGATGACCGCGCTCAGCCTGGCCAATGACGCGATCGCCAACACGATCCCGGGCGAACCGGTCGTATCCAGCGCGTACCGGTATCGCTACTACCGGCGGCGCGGCGCGACCGGCGCCAGCGCGGGCTGGACGATCTTCACCATCTTGATCGCCCAGGCGATCGGCATGTCGCTGATCTTGCTGTTCGGCGTGCTCGTGGCTCTGCTGGGGAACGCCCACGCGAAGAACATCGCGATTACGATCACCGGCCTCGTCGTCGTGATCGCGGCCGGTGCGGTCCTGGTCCGCCGTGACCTGATCTTGCGACTGGCCGCAACGCTGCCCAGGGCTTTGCGCCGGGCCGCAGGCGACCGCCGTCCCCGCGTGACCCGCACTGCCGACAACATGGAAGCCACGCTCGACCGGATGCGTCAGATCCCGCTGAGTACCACTGCCACGATCGAGATCGTTGCGATCGCGACCTTCGTCTGGCTGGCCGACTTCGGCTGCCTGGTCGCCAGCTTCAGCGCCGTGCACGCGACCGTCCCCGCCTACGGGGTGCTGCTCGCCTACGGCGTGGCGCAGGTGGTCGGTTCGCTGCCCTTTGTCCCGGGCGGGATCGGCATCATCGAATCCAGCCTGGCCGTCATCCTGATCGAGTACGGCGCGGGCCGGGTCTCCGCACTGTCAGCGGCGCTGGTCTACCGCATCATCAGCTTCTGGCTCGGCATCGCGGTCGGCTGGATCACGATCGCCGTGATCAGCCACCGTGCCCGTCGATCAACGACCGAACCGGCTAGCCCGCCGCCCGCATATGCAGACGAGTCATCGTCCCGGTCGGACCCGTCCGCCGCTCGACCAGATCACACACCAGGTTGACCAGCCACAGGCCGTGACCACCAGCATGATCGGCCGGCTTGCGGCGCCGTCCGGCCAGCAGGTCAGGTATGTAACCCGAGTCCTCGACCTGGCACACGACCTCGCCAATCCGGTGCCACACCTGCAGCACGCCGCCGCGGGCGTAGCCCAGTGCGTTTGCCGCGACCTCGCTGATCGCCAGTTTCAGGTCATTGACCCGGGCCCGACTGAGTCCGGCCGCCTCGGCGTGGCGCATCGAGAGCTCGCGGACCTCAGCGAGGTTGTCGGTGAAGACCAGCGAATCGGCGTCGGCCGGCGGTGGCGGCAGCGGGGCATCACACCGAGGCGGTACGCGTCCCGGTCCTAGGTACCCGGCGCTGTTCAGCCGTTGCCGGCCCAAGATCACCGCCGGATGGGTCAGCTCGATGTCGCGGAGCAACTCCGCGCTCAGCGTGCTGGCGTCATACATGCAGAGCAGCGTCAGAGCTTCCCCGTTGAACGCCAGGTTGGAGAGCGCTTCGTGCCTGGCGATCTCGCACAGCTCGGCTGACGATCGTCCGGGCCAGACCGGCTCCCACACACAGCACACGTGCTGACCTGGGTGAGAGTCCACAAAGGTCTGTCCGGACGCGATCAGTCGAGCTGGATTGCGACCTAGATCGGTCATGTCTGCGAGCATCGCGCAGGATGGCAGTTCCGCCAAGGCGTCCATGCCGCCGGGCAGCACCGCCTGGAGCGGCGCCCCGATCTCTGCGGCGGCCTCAGCGAACCTCGCCAGTCCGCCGAGATACTCGTCTCGGTCCCGGTACAACAGCGCGGTATGACTGAAGCCGCCGCTGAAGGCTGATTTCACACGGCGATCCTTCAGCTGTCCTGTGACGCCGGTCCCGCTCCCGGTCATCACGTCACATCCATCCATGACACGCGTTGCCTTCCCACGCTTCACGCAACCATGCCCGGAATTCCGTCCAACTTGGCAAAGTAGTGATCGTGATCAACGCGGTGGTCTTCGACCTCGACGGTGTCCTCATCGACTCAGAGCCAGTGTGGGAGGAAGTCCGCAGGCAAGTCGTCGCCGACCATGGCGGCCAGTGGGCCCCGGACTCCCAGCGCCGGCTGATGGGGATGAGCACCGGCGAATGGGCTCGGTACCTCAGCGAAGAACTCGGCGTCCGCCTCACGCCCGGCCAGGTCGCCGACGCGGTCATCAGCCAGATGGCGGCCCGCTACGCCGAGCACCTGCCGCTGATGCCCGGCGCGGTCGACGCCGTTCGTCGCCTGGCCGCCCGCTGGCCGCTCGGCCTCGGCAGCTCGGCCCCGGCCGCGCTGATCCAGACCGTCCTGGAGACAGCGGGCCTGCGCGCCGACTTCGCAGTCGTCATGTCCACCGAACTCCTCGCCTCCGGCAAGCCCGCCCCCGACATCTACCTGGCCGTCACCGAGCGCCTGGACCAAAGCCCAGCCGACTGTGCCGCGATCGAGGACTCAACCAACGGCTTGAAGTCCGCCGCCGCCGCTGGCCTGGCTGTCGTCGCCGTGCCTCATCCCCTTTATCCGCCCGACGCCGCCGCCCTAGCAGAGGCCAGTCTCGTTCTCGAAAGCTTGGCCGACCTTACCGTCGATGCCATAACTGCTCTTTAGGCAGAAAATTTTGCGCGGGCTCTTTGCGTACTTTCCAGAGGCCAGTCCAGCTTCTAGTGCACGTGGGCGCGCCAGTCGCGCGGAACCCGATCGGCCGGCCCTGGCACCCCCTGACCGTCTGGATGGCTGGCTGGCGGCGCCAAAGCAGGCCCGCCCTCATAGAACTCCTCCGTCTGGTAACTCCAGAACCAGTCCTCACCGGGCTCAAAGCTGGTGACGATCGGATGTCCGGTCGACGCCGCGTGCGCGCTGGCGTGCTGCGACGGCGAAGAATCACAGCACCCGATGTGCCCGCATTGAGTACACCTGCGCAGATGCACCCACCACCCGCCGGCCGCATCGCACTCGACGCAGCCGGTGCCGCTCGGCGGCACGCTCGGGTCGATCCCCGGAATCTCGGTCATCAGCCCTCCTTTTGCTCTACGCGGGGCTGGATCGGCAGCCGCACGAAGAAACGTGTGTTGCCCGGCTCAGATTCGACCCGCAGGTCGCCGTGGTGCCGGTTCACTACGATGCGCCAGGAGATGTCGAGCCCGAGGCCGGTGCCCTGGCCAACGGGCTTGGTAGTGAAGAACGGCTCGAAGATCCGGCCCTGGATGTCCGCCGGTATACCCGATCCGGTGTCCGCGAACTCCACCACGACACAATCCGGGTCCCGCGATGTGCGCACCGTCAGCGTGCCAGAACCGTCCATCGCCGCGACCGCGTTGTCGATCAGGTTCGTCCAGACCTGGTTCAGCTCCCCGGCGTAGACCGGGATCGGCGGCAGCGGATTGTAGATCTTGACCACGGTGATGTCAGGGCCGATCTTGCCGGCCAGCATCACCAGCGTGCTGTCGATCAGCTCGTGCACGTCGGTGACCTGGTATGGCGCCCGGTCCAGCTGCGAATACTGCTTGGCCGCGCCGACCAGTGAGGAGATCCTGGTGACCGAGTCGGTGATCTCGTTCATCAGGATCTCGGTCTCCATCGTGTAGCTGAGCCAGTGCAGGGCGCGCTCCAGCCCGGCCGCACCGACCGACTGCTGGCCAACGGCGGCGGCCACCAGATCCAGCCAGGCGGTGTCGGCGCCGGCCTGGGTGAAGGTCGCCGCCATCTCCCAGCCGCCCTCGATGCCGTGGTCCTCGAGCCAGTCGGTGATCTCGTCCTCGCGGTCCGAGGCTTCCAGCGGGCTCAGCGGGGTCGCCTTGCAGACCAGTTCGACGGCCTTCTCCTGCAGGCCGATCAGGCCGGTGAGCGCTCTCCAATCGGTATCTGGCCGGTCGGCCGGTCCGGCGGCGATCAGGCCGAGCTTGGCCCGCATGCCGGCCACCCGGTCGCGCAGCGAGTCGGTGGCGCGGACAGCGGCCGAGGCGGGGTTGTTCAGCTCGTGGGTGAGGCCGGCCGACAGCGAGCCGAGCGCGAGCAGTCGTTCCCGCTGGCCGATGGCCTCCTGGGTGTTCCTGGTGCCGAAGAACAGTCCTTCGAGCAGGTGGGTGGCCATCGGGAACCAGTCGGTCATGAGCTCGGCGAAGCTGGCGCCGTCCAGCGCGAAAAGCCGAGTCGGCTCGCTCACCCGCATCGAGTTGTTGTAGACCTGCGGCACCTGTTCGTTGAGATAGGCGAAGAACGCGCCTGAATAGACCCCGGGGTTCGAGCTGCGCACGACCTCGACGTCGTCGCCGCCGACCAGCCGCGACAGCACGATGGT
>DATNFM010000297.1:0-8306 GCA_035606435.1 Streptosporangiaceae bacterium
GGCCCGCTCGGAGCGTCGGCATGCCTCGGCGCAGACCCGGCAGTGAGCGTAGTGCGGGGCGTGCCGTTCGCACTCATCGCCGCAGCTTTTGCATATGGCTACGCATGATTCCAGCAGCGGCCGGGTGGTGTCGGCGTCGTATTCGGCCAGGCGGCTGAGGATTCCGCCGGTGGCGGTGCAGACGTCGGTGCAGTTCAGGCACAGTCGGATGCACTTGACCATCTCGGCTAAGTTCTGCTCGTTCAGGTCGGCGTCGGTGTCGGCGACGCACGCCTGGGCGCAATCGCGGATCGCGTCGACCGCGGCGGCCAACACGGTGGCGTCGACGGTAACGGTGCGGGGGTAGGTGTCGAGCATCTGCCGGGTGTAGCTCATGACCCCTCCTTGAGGGCGATGCGACAGCGGCCGGGCACCCGCATGCGTGCGGGCCGATCCTGCACTGATCCACCGGTCGGACGACAGGAAGAAGAATATGCAAACCACGATCGCGAAGCTGGCCTCACTGGGCGTCAACGGCCGCACCCAACTCCGCTAGGTGTCCTGCTCCGAAGCTGATGTGTGCCATAACTATGGGGTGCAGTCCACAGGTGGTGGCAATCAAACCTAGGCTGGTTCGATGGCCAGCACCGGTTTGCGGGAGCGGAAGAAGGCGCGCACACGGCGACTGATCGCGGATACCGCGGCCCGGCTGTTCGCCGAGCACGGATACGAGAACGTCGCGGTTAGCGACGTGGCGCGGGATGCCGAGGTCGCCGAGCAGACGGTCTATAACTATTTTCCGACCAAGGAGCGGCTCGTCACGGATCGCGACGAACAGATCCAGGAGCGACTCACCGAGCTGATCCGCTCTCGACCGCCCGGCGTCACCCCTGCCGCAGCGATCCGCGAATTCGTCCTCAAGTCGGTCACCGGGATTCGCAGCATCCCACCGGACCAATGGCACGGCGAGCTCGGCTACCTGGCCGCCATTAGCCCGACCGTCCACCGGCTGGCGCTGGAGATGATCGACCGCCAGGCCGCCACCCTCGCCGCCGCGATCGGTGAAACCAGCAAGGTCAGACCGGAGATCGCCAGGCTGCAGGGAATCGCACTCGCCAGCGTCTTCCAGATCATCATCAGCGAGGCTGGACGGCGTACTCGGGCCGGCCAGAGCCAGGCGAAGATCGCCAAAGATCTGCATCTGATTGCCGAAAACGCCCTAGACGAGCTCGACCGATGGTTCAAAGCTTCGGGAGACGGCCGCGCCGCCGGCAGGGCGCAAGTCAGGCATGCGAGCGAAGCACGGTGAGCGTGCCGCGGGAGGCGCGGCACCGGGCTTGCGGGCGTCGCCGGACCGACGCTCGAACCGCTGCTCGGGCCCAGAAAGCCCTCCGAGTTCGGTCCTCGAGGGTGTTGTGCGCGATGGCCCGTAGTAGTGAGCTCGCCAGCCGGGGAATAACCGCGAAGGAAAATTGTTGGAGCAGACACCAAGTTCAGTGTCTACTCCAAGGAGAAACGTCATGGTTACCACCACCGAACAGCGGACCGCGCATCTGCTCGAGCTCATGACCAAGGGCGACGACCTGTTCAACGCTCGCGACTGGCAGGCATTGGAAGCCGTCCACCACCCAGACATGATCGCCCATGTCACCGGCAGCGCGGAGCCGATCTACGGACGGGAGGCCCACGCCGCGGCGATGGAGCAGCTGGTCCGGATGTTTCCTGACATCCGCGTGCACACCCCGTACCCGATCCAGTTCGGAAGCGGCGACTGGATCACCGTTGTCACCAACGTGACAGGCACGTTCACCGTGGAGATGACCCTGCCCGACGGCACGGTGATCCCCCCGACAGGAAAGGCGTTCGACCTCGAGTTCGCCCAGACCAGTAAGTGGGACGGCGACCGGCTCATCGTCATTTCCGCCTTCTGGGACGCCGCGCTCCAGGCGCAGCAGCTCGGCACCGCGCGGTAACAAGGGTGTCGTCCGGCTCGGATTCCCGAGCGGTGCCGGTGTCCCCGACGGCTGATCTGGCCCATGGCGGCCCTCTATGGTGACGGGTAGCGTTCACATCAAGCGTGTCCGCGAGCCCTCACTCCGGATGGTGGGCGTGACAGTGCATCCTCCGCCCCGGTTGTTCGGCAGGACCGGCGAGCTGGAGATCCTGGGGCGCCTCATTGCGAATGTGCGAAGCGGTCAGAGCGCTGTCTTGGTCGTTCGGGGAGAGCCGGGGATCGGCAAGACGGAACTGGTGCGACAGCTGATCGCCGAGGCGTCTGGTTTCAGGGTGGCCCGGGTGTCTGGCGTCGAGTCGGAGATGGAGCTCCCCTTCGCCGGGTTGCACCAGCTGTGCGCGCCGATGCTCGGCCGGCTCGGGTCACTGCCCGAGCCTCAGCGTCGCGGGCTCAGCGTCGCGTTCGGGCTTGCCTCCGGAGATAGTCCCGACCGGTTCCTGGTCGCCCTCGCGGCGCTCAGCCTCATGGCGGAGACCTCTGAGGAGCAGCCGATGCTGTGCGTCGTCGACGACGCGCAGTGGCTCGACCAGGCCTCAGCCCAAGTCCTCGGATTCGTCGGCCGCCGCCTGCTGGCGGAATCAATAGCGCTGGTGTTCGCGGTTCGGACGCCGGCCGCGGGAGACGCCACGCCGAATCACCTGGCGGGTCTGCCCGAACTCCGCCTGGGCGGACTCGATGAACAGTCGGCTCGGGCGCTGCTGGCGACGGTCACTTCGGGTCGGCTCGACGAGAGTGTCCGCAGCCGCATTCTCGCCGAGGCACACGGCCATCCGCTGGCCCTGCTCGAGCTCTACGGAGGCCGGAGCGCCGCCGACCTCGCCGGCGGGTTCGCTCTTCCGGACGCGGGAGATCTGCCCAGCCGCATCGAGGGTCAGTACGCAGCGCGCCTGGCTGAGCTGCCGGACGAGGTCCAGCGGCTGGTCTTGCTCGCGGCGGCCGATCCGGTCGGAGACCCGGCGCTTATCGTCCGGGCGGCTGGGGTACTCGGCCTGGACACCGCAACCGTGGACCTGGGCGCCGCGGCCGACCTGCTGGCGTTCGGTGCGAACGTGCGCTTCCGGCATCCTCTGGTTCGTTCTGCCGCCTACCGGGCCGCCGCGGCCGATGACCGCCGAGCCGTACACGCGGCGCTGGCAGCAGTGACCGATCCGCTGGCCGACCCGGACCGCCGGGCGTGGCACCGCGCCCACGCGGCTGCCGGGCCGGACGAGGCGGTGGCCGAGGAGCTCATCAACTCGGCCGGCCGTGCCCTGCGCCGCGGCGGGGTAGCCGCCGCCGCGGCCTTCTGGGAGCGAGCCGTGGCGCTCACTCCGGACCCGGGCGAGCGCGCCTCACGGGCTCTGGCGGCGGCCGCGGCGAAGTACGCAGCCGGGGATTTCGAGGCCGCTCAGGCCCTGTTGGTCGCTGCCGAGCTCGGACCGCTCGGCGAACTCGGCGAGGCGCGCGTGCAGCGGATGCGGGCGCAGATCGCGTTCGCGCTAAGACGGGGCGGTGACGCGCCGCCGCTCATGCTGCAGGCAGCACAGCGGCTACAGAGCCTGGACGTCGAGCTGGCCCAGCAGACCTATCTCGAAGCCCTGGTCGCCGCGATCTACGCAGGCCGACTCGCCCACGGGCAGGACGCAAGACAGGTCGCGCGCGCCGCGAGATCCGCAACGCTCGGGCCTTCCGGGTCAGAGCCGCTGCCGCACTCGCAGCTTCTCATCCACGGCCTCGCCGTGCGCCTGGCCGATGGGTACCTGGCCGCCGCCTCCACGCTCAAGGAAGGCCTGCGCCGCTACCGGGCGCAGCCGCACGAGCTGGACTGGCTGTCCGTCGCGTGCAACATGGTCGCGATGGACATGTGGGACGACGAGGCGTGGTTCGAGCTCGCGGCCGGCCAAGTCCGGCTGGCGCGAGCCAGCGGCAACCTCAGCTGGCTTCCGTTCACGCTCGACTACCTCGCCGAGATTCACATCCAGGCCGGCGAGCTGTCGAAGGCGGCAGCCTTGCTAATGGAGCGTGAGCGCGTCAACCCAGGGATCAGAGAGGCCACCTTGCCCTACGTCCCACTGCTGCTCGCCGCGTGGCGCGGCGACGCGCCGGGCGCGGCGGATCTGGCCGAGGAGATGGAGCGTGGCGCTACGGAACGGGGCGAGGGCGCGGCACTGACCTACACGGACTACGCGCGGGCGGTGCTGGACAACGGCCACGGCAGCTACGGGGCCGCCGCCGAGGCGGCACACGATGCCAGCGCCGTCGATGAGATCGTCATCTCGCCTTGGGCCCTGTATGAGCTGGTGGAAGCCGCGGCACGAAGCGATCAGCAGGAACGTGCCTGCGCGGCGGCTGATCAGCTGTCTCAGCTAGCCGCGGCGAGCTCCAGCAACTGGGCTCGCGGGGCGGCGGCGCGGTCACGGGCGCTGGTCTCCGGGGGACGCGCCGCCGAAGCGGAGTACCGCGAGGCGATCGAACTGCTGGGCAGAACCCGGATGGCGACCCACCTGGCCCGCGCCCGCCTGGTCTACGGCGAATGGCTCCGCAGGCAGAACCGGCGGATCGATGCCCGCAACCAACTGCGGCCCGCGTTCGACGCGCTCGCGTCCATGGGCGCCGAGGCCTTCGCCGAACGCGCGCGGCGAGAGCTCCAGGCGACCGGCGAGAAGACGCGCAAGCGCAGCGCAAACACCCGCACCGACCTGACTCCGCAAGAGGAGGAGATCGCGCAGCTGGCCCGCGAGGGACGAACCAACCCGGAGATCGGCGCACAGCTATTCATCGGCGGCCGCACCGTGGAGTGGCACCTGCGCAAGGTGTTCGCCAAGCTGGATATCAGCTCCCGCCGCGAGCTCGATCAGGCCCTTAGAACTCGATCAGGCCGTTAGAAGAAGCATTCGGTCATGAACGAACAGACGCCCGGCGAGTTGATCTACGAGTACACCATCCAGTCGACCGGGGCGACCTCGTACGGCGTACCCGCGCTGGACGCTCTGTTGTCCGGCGTCGCAGACATCCCACCGCAAGGGGCTCGGTACGACCTCGCCTTCCAGGGGCCGATCGTCGGCCAGAGGCTACGAGGAGCGATTGAGCTAACCGACTACATCTACATCCGTCCCGATGGTCGCGTTCAGCTCCACATCCACGCCGAGATCACGACCGATGATGGCAAGAAGATCGCGCTCTATGCCGATGGCGTCGCCCACTTCACGCAGGGACCACCCCTTGGCGACCTGCGCGAGAGCGTGACCATGACGACTTCCGAGCCCGATTATGCGTGGGTAAACCGACTTCAGATCTGGGCCAGGGGCACGGTCGACCTAGCCAAAGGCGAGGCACACGTCAGGGGCTACGTTGTCTAGCGCCTGTCGGACGGCCGACCCCGCTCGGCTGCTCAAAGCCCGCAGCCGAGCGCGAATGACGGCGGAGTGATCGGGGACGACAACCTCAGGGCGGACTGAGGCACGAACCCGTCGAGCTAGCCATGGCTAGGGTTGGGTGGGCCGAGGTAGGGGAATCCGGCCAGCAGGTCGTCGTGTGGCTTGAGCCCGGTCGGGGGGACCTTGCCGTTGGTCAGCCAGGCGAAGCGCATGCTGTACACGTCGTCGGTGGGTATGCGGCCGTTGGGGTACGTGGCGGGCTTGCTGCGGTCGTAGTGCAGGATGTCGGGTAGGACCTCCAGGGCGGCCGTCTTGGCCGCCTCGGGCGAGTAGCCGCCGGCGTTTTCCAGGATCTTGGACCACGGCCCCAGGTAGTTGGCTACGTCGTCGGCGGGCTGCCGGGAGTTGAACAGGTTCTTCTCGCCGTCGGGGTTGATGAACGGGTTGATGGTCGGGTTCCCGCCGCGGTCCAGCTGCTCGAGCACACCGTCGTGGTACCGGCTGATCGAGGCCCACACGCCTATGACCGGCCCGCCGAGCATGTCGTCGGGTACCTCCAGCACGATCGAGTCGACGTTGTTGTCGGCGAAGTCGTCGTGCCCGGTCCAGTCGAAGCCGTGCAGGGCGCCTTCGACGTCGGCAAAGAACGGGTCGCTGCGCAGCCCCGCGAACAGTCGGATCCGGCCCGCCTGGACGGGCTGGGCCGTGCCGTCGAAGCTGACCGGGATGTCCCTGCTTAGCTCCTCGCCGACCGGCTCGGGCTGGCGGGCCTGCGCACCGGTGGCGTATTTGGCGGTCCCGATCTGCCTGCCGTTCTCATAGTCGGAGAACACGAACGTGAACGCGACATCTGCATGGCTGTCGCCGTCGGTATCGATGTTGATCCGGTAGACAGCGCCGGGGTAAAACTCCGGGCCGGTCACCGGGGCCGGAATCGGCGGCGGGGCACTGGTCGGGTTCGAGTCCATGATCAGCACGGTTGTGCCGGGATGGTGACGGTGAAGCAGTGTGTGGTGATGTTCCGGGCCGACGGGCGCCTGGAAGACGAACACGTCGGTGAGGTCCAGGCGGCGATCGTCGCCGGGGAACTTGAGCTTGTCGGCGCTGAAGTGGTTCGACACTTTGCTCTTCCTTCTGGGTAGCGGTGCGGGCGGGGTGGGGCGTCAGCTGCGGACGAAGTCGAGCAGCGCGGCGTTGACCTGGGCGGCGTGCGTCCAGGGGATGGCGTGCGGGCCTCCTTCGACGACGACCAGCTGCGCGTCCTTGAGCAGGGCGGGCAGCCGCTGGCCGGTCTTCTCCAGTGGCAGAACCCGGTCCGCGTCGCCGTGCATGACCAGCACGGGCACGTCGATTTCGGGGAGGTCGTCGCGGAAGTCGGTCGTCCAGGTCGGGATGCAGGCCACCGCAGCGGTGGCCGAGGCGGTCACGGCGATGTTCCAGCTGGCCTGATAGGCCTGGTCGCTGACCAGGGTGCCGCGCAGCGTATCGAAGTTGTAGAAGTTATCCAGGAAGCCCTTCATCCACGCCGGGGCGTCGGCCATGGCCGCCTCGACGAATCCGTCGAACAGGCCTTGCGGTACCCCGTCGGGGTTGTCCGATGTCTGCAGCAGGAACGGGGGGATCGGGGAGATCAGCACGCCCTTGGCCACCCGGGCCGAGCCGTAGGTGCCCAGATACCGGGTGACCTCGCCGGTGCCCATCGAGTGCCCGACCAGGACCGCGTCGTGCAGGTCGAGGCGGTCCAGCACGGCGCTGAGGTCGGCGGCGAAGGTGTCGTAGTCGTAGCCGGTAGCAGGCTGGCTGGACTTGCCGAACCCGCGCCGGTCGTAGGTGATGACCCGGTAGCCGGCCTCCAGCAGCACCGGGACCTGCCTGTCCCAGGCGCGGCCGCTGAGCGGGTAGCCGTGGATCAGCACCACCGGCTGGCCGGCGCCATGATCCTCGTAGTGGATCTCGATGTCTGAGCTGTTTTCCCGGCCGACGGTGATCGTGGGCATGAGCCCTCCTTCTGTTAACGGCGACTCGCCGGCCCCAGGCTGTTGACCGGGAGCCGGGCGATTTCGCCTGCATGTTGATACCGAAACCACGGTCGCGCTCCGGGTGGCGCATCGAACCCGTAGAACCCCTGGCCCGGTGCCCTGGTGTGCGGCAGGGCACCGGCCAGCGTCGGGCACCCCTTCGGCCCCGTATATGTCGGCGCCCGGAGCCAGGACAGCAGATTCCTGACGTCCGTAGCATCAGTCCACTCCCAGCACCGGACGGACGCCGGCCGGCTGGTCACCGGTGCCCGTGCGCCCGGATCGACGCGCAGACCAGGGCACGGGGCCAGGGTCCGTACGGGTGCGAGTCACGTCCGCCGAGCGCGACCGTGGAGGCCAGGACCCCAAGCCCTCCAGCCATAACCAGCCGGGGCTATATCCGCAATAGACACACTATGGGAAACGGGCGACGGCTATGAATACCGCCAAGCAGGCAATGAAGAACAGGGAATACCTGCGCGGGCTGCTCGACGAAAAGCAGGCCGGATTCGCCGCGTCCGCTGAATTGGGCCCCGTCTGGCGCAGCGGGGCTGCCCTCCGTGGCTTGCACTGCCCATCCTCCGCTGATACAGGCCGACGACTGAAATGAATGCCCTACCGGATAGGATTCCCGCCCGCGGCGCCGCGGTGAGCGCATTCAGGTCGCCTCACCTCGGGCAGCTGGTACCGCAGTCGTTGGTGGCGATGACCGCCCAGGAGCGGGCCAGGCTGATCGCGATGTACGGGGTGGTCGCGGGCCTGCACGTGGCCGGGTTCGTCATCTTGTTCGCGTTCGTGGTGCCCTCGCATTACGAGGGCCTCGGGGTAGGGGTAGGGGTCCTGGCGTACACGCTCGGCTTGCGGCACGCGTTTGACGCCGATCACATTTCGGCGATCGATAACTGCACGCGCAAGGTGCTGGGCGAGCGGCAGGGCACC
>DATNFM010000298.1:0-6823 GCA_035606435.1 Streptosporangiaceae bacterium
GGAGGCGCCGCGCCGGATGCCCTGCCTGGTCAGCGAGAACCCGAGCGCGCGCAGCGCCTCGGCGATCGCCGCGTACTGGGCGGCCGCCGCCGCTCCGTCGGCTGGGGCCAGGCAGTGCAGCGTGTAGTCCTCCAGCAGGACCAGCCAGTCGTCGAAGTCCGGCGGTTCCCGGTAGCCCTCGCCACGCGGGATCCCGGCCGGCAGCTCGAGCCCGCTCGAAGCGATGAACCGGGCTCCGGCCCTGGCCAGCGCGGGATGGGAGCGCTGGAACCTGGTCCAGGGAATCTCGGCGTCCGCGCCGGGCTTGCGTCCGCGCTCGCGCAGCCGGACCAACACCCATTCGGGCAGGCTGGTGACCCCGTCCTCCGCCGCGTGCAGGCGGGTGATCAGCTCGGTGAAGCGCAGGTCGTGCTCGGCTAGCCAGGCAGTCTCGGCCGCCAGCGGCCGGGTGAGCCAGGCCAGCTCCTGGTAGGGCGCGAGGGCCCGTTCGCGCACCAGAGCCGGGGTCGGGATCGCGTAGCTGACCGGGCCGAGCAGGCCGGCGTACAGGTCGTGTTCCTCGGTGGTCAGCGAATCCGGCGGCGTCGCGGTCAGCGCCACCACGTGTACACCGGGGAGCTGGGTCAGCGCCGCCCTGACGACGTAGCCCCACATCGAAGCCAGATGGTGGCACTCGTCGAGCACGACCGTCCGCACGCCACCTCCACTAAGTGCGGCGATGCGCTCCCTGGCACCAGGCCCCAGGAGCTGATCGAAGTCAACGGTCGAGTCGTGGCCCTTGGCGATCTCGCGCCGGATCGCGGCCATGATCCTGGACAGCTCGCGCCAATGCCGTTCCCGGGCCGCCCCGGTCCAGCGGCTGGCCTCGCGCAGCACCTCCTCGACCGACGCCGACTCGCCGGTCGCCCGCGCCCGGTCGGCCGCCCACCGTCGCTCCGCCTGCCCGCGAACGGCGGCGGCCGGATCATCGAGCTGGCACAGCGACTGATACGTCAGGCACGCGATCGGCGCGGACGGATCGGCGGCGGCGACTCCCGGCTCGGCGCCGAACGCGCCGGCGGTCCGCAGCCACTGCGTCTGCACGGCCGTATTCGGCACCAGGACCAGGGCCCGCGTCCCGAGCCGGCGGACGATTTCCATGCCGAGCAGCGTCTTGCCCGAGCCGGGCGGGGCGACGATGTGAGTCTGCTGCTGCCCGGCCTTACGGCCGGCCTCGAACGCATCGAGCGCCAGCTGCTGGTAGCCACGCCAGGTGCCCTTAAACGCCAGCGCGGCGAGCGCCGGTTCGGAATCCGCCGTGGTCACAGATGCAGGGTAACGGCCGGTGACCAGCTATCGCAGCATTCGCCCCGTGTCGGTGACGTTAGCCGGGGTAAGCAGGAATTTGTGGATCCGACCCAAAACAAAATCGGAAGGGAGACACATGAACAGGCTTGAAGAAGATCGGGACAAGATCACCGAGATCATGATCGCCCAATCGCAAGCCGAGCACGGCGGGTTATCTAGATCAGAGTTAGCCCACGGTGTTAGCGAGTTGCCGCTTCGAGTCGTCTACGTCGATGAGGCGGCTCAGAAACTCGTGATCGGGCTCGCCGAGGATGCCTCCGAGCACAGGGCCAGGCACCTCGAGCGATTGCTGGAGATCGTGGGCGAAGTCGACCTCGATCTGCGCTACGTGAAGGTGGAGACACACGCGTGTCCGAATAAGACCGGCGATTGCCGGCCGATCCGCGCCGGAGTGCGGCTCAATACGTTCGGGACGCTGAGCATGGTCGGCATCCATAACGTCAGTGGCAGTCGGGAGCCATTTACGATCGTGTCGAGCCATGTGGTGGGGCCCGGTACGAATCAGGCCGTCGGCCAGCCGGCCGCCAGCGCTCCTTACGGGCGAGTGACCGTCAACCCGTCGCTGGTCAACCGGTCGAGCGACGCGGCGCTGACGAACATCAACAACCATCGGATCGAGTACCTGAAGTACGCGGTCTGGGCCGGCGCCAACGACGAGTATTTCGCGGTGACCGGCTTCGACGGGGCCGTAGCGGTGGGCGACGACATCGTCATGCAGGGGGCTCATTCGGCCGACCTGGCCGAAGGTCAGGTCACCCAGCTCAACGTCACCGTGAACGACTCGTTCGGAACGCTCACCCATCAGGTGTATGCCGACTATCCGGCCGAGGGCGGAGACAGCGGAGCGCCGGTGCTCTCGATCAACGAGACCGATAACTCCGGCGTCTACGTCGGCATTCACTGCGGCCGCGTGATCGACACCCAGACCGGGCAGCAAACGCCGTACTTCAGCACGTGGAACTACATTTCGGCTGAGCTCGGCGTCAACCCGATCGACATCTAGGCAGTAAGCAACTACGCCGGGGTCCGGCCCGCCGTTGCCGCGGGCCGGACCTCGGGTCCGTCCGACTGGGTATGCCAGCCAGCCGGAGGTCACAGGTTGATGGCTCGCTTGCAGGCAGCCGTCTACAGCAAGCGAGCCATCGGGGTGAGCCTGCGCCTGGCGGACCGATCGCCACAAGTTGTTTCAGCCAGCACTGAAACCTTCGAACCGGCTGGTCTGGCCGGCGGGGCGGCTGGCGCTGGACCGGCGGACGCTCACATCGGCCTCGGGCGAGGCGATGCAAGCCCGCGCGATGTGTTAAAAATGTTGGGTCATTCTTTTAATTGGAGATTTTCTGTGACTGATGAAGGTTTGCCGCCCGGCCTGGCCTCGTCGCCGCAAATCGATACGTCGGTGTCGCATTCCGCGCGGGTCTGGGATTATTGGCTGGGCGGAAAGGATAATTACCCGGTCGACCGGCAGGTCGGTGATCGGATCTCGCAGATGCTGCCGGATATCGTCAAGCACGCGCGGGCCGACCGGATGTTCCTCGGCCGGGCGGTTCGGTATCTCGCCGGCGACGCCGGGATTCGGCAGTTTCTTGATATCGGGACCGGGCTGCCGACCGTGGACAACACGCACGAGGTCGCGCAACGGGTCGCGCCGGAATGCCGGATCGTCTATGTCGATAACGACCCGCTCGTGCTCGTGCACGCGCAGGCGCTGCTGACGTCGTCGCCGCAGGGAGTCACCGACTACCTGCATGCCGACCTGCGTGATCCGGCCGACGTGCTGGCGGGCGCGGCGCGGACGCTCGACCTGACCAGACCGGTCGCGATCACGATCCTGGGAGTGCTCTGGCACATCACCGACGACAACGAGGCGCGGGCGATCCTCGGTCGGCTGATGGCGGCGCTGCCGTCGGGCAGTTACCTGGCGGTCGCGCACCCGACGCTGGAGGTGACCGGAGCGAAGATGGCCGCCGCGATCGACTACTGGAATAGCCACGGCACCCCGCCCGGCACGCACCGGACTCCGGCCCAGATCGCCAGCCTGCTCGACGGCCTGGAATTGGTCGAGCCCGGCGTGGTCTCCTCGACCAGGTGGCGGCCGGAGGCGACCCCGTTCGGCGAGCCCGAGGCGATCGACCAGTTCTGCGCGGTGGGGAGAAAACCGTGATCCCAGCTCGGCCCGATGGCACTTTCTGAATGGCCGGAGCGTTGATCCCTGCGTGTGTGAATCCCATATTCGTGAATCCCTTGCCGCCGGCGGGCGCGACAGGTTAGAACACTGGGCATGAACGAGTCGTTCTCGCCCGAAGTTGATGCTGCGCCAGGTCGGGCCGGGGCGACGGCGGCGCGGATGGTTCTGGGCACGGCATTGTCCAGGCTTCGCACCGAGGCCGGCCTTTCCGCAGGTGAGGCGAGCGCGGTGACCGGCGTTCCGGCGCCGCTGATCACGGACATGGAGCTGGGACAGGCGAGCGTCAGGCTGTGGGACGTGGCCGGACTGTACTCCGCGTACGGGGTCAGCGACCTGGCCGCGCGGACGACGCTGCTGGGATTAGCGCATCGGGCGAACGGCTCAGAATGGTGGCACTCCTACCGGGACGTGATCCCGGCGTGGTTCGAGCACTATCTGGGACTTGAGCAAGCGGCGAGCCTGATCCGCTGCTACGCCGGGCAGGTGATCCCGGCCCTGCTGCAGACGCCGGACTACTCGCGGGCGGCCGTGGCGGCGAGCCATGCCGACGCGACCGAATCCGACCGCAAGCGGCGGGTTGAGTTGTCCCTGCGTCGCCAGCAGATCTTGCTGGGGGAGTCGCCGGTCAGGTTGTGGGCCGTGCTTGATGAGGCGGCACTGCGACGATCACCCGGGTCGGTTTCCGCGATGCGCGGACAGCTACGGCGGCTGATTGAGCTCTCTGAGATGCCGCATGTGACGATCGCGGTGCTGCCGTTCCGGGCCGGGGCGCATCCCGCGATCTCCGGCGGGCCGCTGGTGGTGCTTCGGCTGCCGGACCGGGAGCTGCCGGACGTCGCTTACCTTGAGCAGCTCGGCGGCAGCAAGTACTTCCAGGACCCGGCTTACCTGGACTTCTTCCGGCACATCCTGAACCAGCTGGCCCTCCAGGCCGAGTCGGCCGGGCCGGGTGAGCGGATACTCAGGCAGATCCTGGACGAGATCTAGGCGTCGCCGCCCACGTTGACCCCTTCGGATCAGTAGGATTCTGCCTTGGCTGCCCATTGAGGGCCATAAGCAGGGGGGTTAGGGAAAGACAGGTTAGTGCGTTCATGCGGAGTGGTCCAGATCGTCACGGAGAATGACCAGATGGGCACGATGAAGGACGAGTTCCTCGTAGCGCTGCGCGAATTCCAGGCCGACTGCGGCGGGCCGTCTTTCCGCACTTTAGCCCTGATCTCGCAAACACTGAAAGCCCTCTATCTGCCTCCTGTTGATCCCGTGTGCGAGCTGCACGGACTGTCGCCGGCCACGATGTCCGAGGTGCTGTCGGGCAAGCGCCTGGGTCCGCCGTCGTTCGACTGGGTCGCGAGCTTCGTGCTGTCCTGTCAGCGGTTCGCCGTGCGGGATCGTCCCGGCCGACGGGACCAGGGCACCACGATCCTGGCTCACTGGGCCGCCATTTATGCGGCGCACGTGGGGGAGTGGAGCGCTGTAGCCACTGCCTCGGCCGCTCAGGCCTCTGGTGGATGTACGGCGGCGGCTTATCGGGTTCCGGCCGATCAGGAGGAGTTCGTTTCGAGTCACGGGCCGCACGGCCAGGTGTTGCTGGCCCGGGCCAGGCGCGGTCATCCGCACGCCAGGTACTGCGTGGCGCTGTTGCTGGCGAGCGACCCGGTCCGGATCGAGGAGGCGGCCTGGCTGCTGATCGAGGTGGCTGGCACCGGGCATGCGCTGGCCCTGGACCTGCTGGACGCTCGTCGCGACGGGGTGACGGTGGACGGCCTGGGAGTGGACGGCGTGGGAGTGGGCGGGGTCATCGAGGACGCGGGCATCGGCTCGCCCGGCGCCGACCCGCTCAGCCCGTCCGCGCTTGGCGATCTGTCGCCGTATGCCGCCGCGCAGCACGCCTATGAGCTCGCGTGCAAGGCGTGGGATCGAGGCGCCGACGACGCGGCGTACACGTTCTGTCGTGCCGCCGCACGCGGCGGCGTCCCGCAGGCGACGCTCGGGCTGGCCCAGTCGTTGCTGGCCGGAATCGACCCCGAGGCCGCGACCTGGCTCGGCTCGCTCGGCACGGAGCGGGCGGTAGGCCGCCACCGGTCGGACAAGGGATAGCGCCGCGCTGGCTGGCCGTAGCTGC
Source organism: Streptosporangiaceae bacterium (assembly GCA_035606435.1). Classification (GTDB taxonomy): domain Bacteria; phylum Actinomycetota; class Actinomycetes; order Streptosporangiales; family Streptosporangiaceae; genus Chersky-822. Next base: position 5,655 of record DATNFM010000298.1, read on the forward strand.
GCCGGCTGGCGGAATCGGTGTGCGGGCTGCATCGAGGCTTGACGGGCTGGGTAATGAGTTGGCATCGGCCGGATTCAGGCGGTGGGCTAGGACTCGCCGCGTGCTCCCGCCGGTTTTCTGCCCGGTCCCGTCCCCCGGAGGAGGCAGCGATGGCCAGCAATGCCGTCGTGCAGTCGGCTGAGGTCGAGCCCGATCGGTCGTTGGCCGGGGTGAGCGTGCGAACCGTGCTGGCGCTCGGATCTGCGGGTGAGCTTGGCCTGGTCCGGCGGCTGGTTGACGTGTCCGCCGGGACTGTGTTCTGTGGCGTTGCCGGCGCTGGCGGCGAGTTGTGGTTCGTGATCGAAGGGACCGGCCGGCTCGACTGCGGCGACCAGGTTGGCCTGGAGTTCGGGCCGGACTTCGGTTTGCTGGTGCCGCCCGGACTGGAGTACCGGCTGGTTTCTGATCCCGGCGCCGGCGTGCGACTCGATGTTGTCGCGCTGCCTGGATCGGCGGCGATGTCGGAGTCGCGGTCGCCGCTGGTCAGGGAGCTGGCCGACTGTGCCGTCGAAACTACGGGTGACCGGCGGTTCCGGGTGCTGTTCGGCCCTGGAGCTGATTGCTCGGTCGCGACCCAGTTCGTGGGCGAGATCCCGCCGGGCCGCGCGCCGGCTCACAGCCATCCCTACGACGAGACCGTCCTGGTGCTTGAGGGCGGCGGCGTGCTGCATCTGGGCGGCGAGAGGTTCCCGCTGACGGCTGGGACGTGCACCCACCTGCCGCCTGGCGGGCCGCACTGCCTGGAGAACACCGGCTCGTCGATGTTGCGCGTCCTCGGCGTCTTCCATCCCGCCGACAGCCCAGCCTCCAAACTGCCGCCGTCGTCTTAGCGGAATCGTCCTGTCGCCGTTCGTAGTCTGCTCGCCTCGCGTTTGGCAGTCGCCGGTCGATTGGATCGGCTCGGTCATGTGGCTAACCTTGCGAATGGGCCTTCAGTTGTTTCTGTGGCTGAATTGATTGCCATGCGATCAGGGTGAATGCGCATATTCATCCTTGTTTTTCAGGGTGAATATGCGCATTCACCCGGAATGAAAGATGATCTACGCTAATTCGGGTGTGACTGGTGATGGGCCAGGTGAAGGTGCGTCAAAAGTGACGGCTTAACAACGCAGGACGCTGGCCGTGGCGGG
>DATNFM010000299.1:0-2067 GCA_035606435.1 Streptosporangiaceae bacterium
GCTCGCCTTCGACATGATGTGCGAGCGGGCGCTGTCCCGCGAGTCGCACGGCAGCCTCATCGCCGAGCACCAGATGGTGCAGGAGAAGATCGCCGAGTCCTACGCCGCGATCAAGATGCTCCGGCTATTCGTGCTCGAGACGGCCTGGAAGATCGACCAGACCTCGACCCTTGAGGCCCGCACCGACATCGCGGCGGTGAAGTTCACGATGGCCAAAGTGCTGCGCGAGGTGTCCTTCAACGCGCTCCACATCCTAGGCTCGCTCGGCACCACCGACCTCACGCCCATCCAGGCCATGTACGCGTCGGCACCCACCATGGGCATCGCCGACGGCGTCGACGAAGTGCACATCGCCACGGTGGCCCGCCGGGTACTGCGGGGCTACCGCCCGCACGAGGGAAACTGGCCTACCGAGTACATCCCGGCCAAGCGAGAACAGGCGTGGCAACGGATGCGCCCCGTCCTCGACGCCCGGCCGGACCTCGCCCGCGCGGCCGAGAAGTACGCCGGCCGCCACTGAGCCACGCCTCCTGCCGGCCCGCTCAAGCGCCGGGTGTGAAGTCGATCCGGTCGGCCGACTCGCCCCGGCCAACTAGGACCGTGGCCACCATATGTGGCGGGAACAGGCCGTGGTCGACGACCCCTGGCGTCGATGACAACCGGACGGCCAGCGCCGCCGGGTCGTCGACTGGTCCGTGGTAGTCGGCGATCACGCCGCCGTCCGGGCTCGTCGGGACATCGCGCAGCGAGGCTGGGCCGACCCGGCGCATGGTGGCGCGCAGTCCGAAGGACAGTAGCTCTAGCGGTACCGGAGCGTGCAGGGCCGGGACCGGCTTGGAGGAGTCGGCGATAACAACGAACTGGTCCGCGGCCCCGGCCACGATCTTCTCCCGGGTATGGGCGCCGCCACCGCCTTTGACCAGCCAGCCGTCAGGGGCGATCTGGTCAGCGCCGTCGATGGTGATGTCGAACCGGTCGATGCTCGTGACGTCTTCGATCCTCAGGCCCAGTTCACGCGCCGCGTGCTCAGTACGCGGCGACGTGGCGGCGCAGAGGATCTTGAGGGATCGCTTGGCCAAGGCCGGGAGCAGATACGCCACGGTCGAGCCGGTGCCGAGCCCGACGGTCATGCCGTTCTCGACCAGCTCCGCGGCCGCTTCCGCAGCGACCTGCTTTTCTCGCTCAATGCTCATGGCCGTATGCCTCCGGGTGGCGGTCGTTGCTGGGCATTACCATACGGTCAGCTGTCGCCAGGGATGCGACAGCCTGTCCGGTTCACCGGGATCATGACCCTGGCATGATGACGTGGTGACCTTGTCAGCGGACTTCTCGGCCACGCCTGACCGTCAGCACGGGGCGGAGATTCAGCGGCTATGTGACGCCATGGAGGCAGCTGACCAGGCTGGCCGTTACCCGCAGCTGACCGTGGAGCGGCCCTGGTCAGTCCACAATCCGGTGCTGGAGGGTGAATTCGCTTGTCCCAGAGCCATCCGCTGGTACCTGGAGCGAGAACTGAGCCGGCTAGCAGCCAGCGGCGCCCGGATCTCGGTCGGTCCCGGCCGCGAAGCGCTCGACCTGCGTGATCCGCGTCTTGCGCCTGCGGTTGACGAAACCCGCTGGGATCTGCGGCGCAAGAAACTGTTCCTGTTCGCGCCGGAGCGCATGGCGCTGTCAATCGACCGGCTCCAGCATTACACCGGGACACCCGCCGAGTCGTTCCAGCGGTACGTGCTGCTGACGAACTACTCCTGGCACGTGGAGGAGTTTCGCGCTGCCCTGCCGGGTTGCACCGGCCCGGACTCCGACGGCCGGCAGATGCCCGCATGGCACCACATGCTTCCCGGGCGTTCGGGCGTGACCATGGTGAACATAGGCGTCGGGCCGTCTAACGCCAAGACGATCACCGATCACCTCGCTGTGCTGCGCCCGGACCTGGTGCTGATGATCGGGCACTGTGCCGGCCTGCGCAACCATCAGGAAACCGGAGACCTGGTGCTGGCGACCGCCTACGTGCGCGATGACCGAGTCCTTGACGACATACTGCCGCTGAGCGTTCCGGTCGTATCG
>DATNFM010000300.1:0-35210 GCA_035606435.1 Streptosporangiaceae bacterium
GCCGGGCGTGGCGGCGGGCCCGAAGTACTCGCGGTCCGGCCGCACGGACCGGGCATCCCCGGTCCCTGTGTCCGGCTGGCTGCCGCCGCCTGGAGCGCTGCCTGGCGCTCGGTTCTGGTGCAGGCGGGCGAGTTCTTCCAGCGTCAGGTGGAGCTGGATCTGGACCGGCTGCCCGGCCCGGTCCGGCAGCCCCCCGGCCGCGATCAGCCGCCGGCACGCCTCCTCCAGCGCATCATGATGACGCTGCCGCCGGGTCCGGGAGTCCTCAGGACCGGCCTTCTTCCCCAGCGCATCCAGCACCGCCTGGACCGCCTCGGCGCACCGCGGCGTCAGGTCCCCGTCGATCCGGCCCGCACCGCCCAGGGTGGTCTGCAGCCGCAGGTACCGGTCCCCGAACCCGTCATCATTATCGTCCGGCGCGGCAAGCCGCCTGCGCATTTCCTCGGCCAGCCGGGCCAGGTCCTCCAGCCGGGCACTGCCCGCCGCGGCCGCCAGCAGGATCTGGTCCGCGTCATCGCGGGCCTCCCCGGGCAGATCGTCGGTCCAGTCACAGACCTGCCGCGCCCACGACGTGGAGATGCTCCCGGCAGCAAGCGCGGCGGCAACATGCCGGTGGGCGCGCAGCCGCCGCATCCACCGCACCGACGCCGACGCCGACGCGGTGGTGACCCGGGTCTGCCACCGCAGCCACGTCCGAGGCGAACCCTGACCATCATCCTCATACCCCGCAGCGGCGTCGAAAGCAGACAGAACCGACGCCCGGGCAGCGGCATGAACCGAAGCAGCACGCTCCAGAGCGCGCAGGCAATCAGCCTGCACCCCCACCGGCAACGACGCCAGATCCGCCCCAGCCAGCCAGCCCAGCCCGGCCAGCACCCACTCCACCGCCTCACCCGCCGACCCAGGCCCGCCCACCAACCCAGCGGCCCGATCCCGAGCCCCTGCGCTCGTACCGGGATCAGCCCCGGGCCGGCAGGCGCCCGCAGACCAGGCCGGGCCGCCGCCCGGCAGGAAAGCACCCGCAGCCGCGCCCGGTCCGCCGCCCGCCAGGAAAGCACCCGCCGCCGGGACAACCTCATGGTCATCACACACCGGGCACCTCCTCCCGCCAGCGCACAGATGCAAAATCGGCGACGTTAGATCAGGTGACGGCTGGCCGCCCCGACCACACCTAGGGGAAAGGCGTTCAGGGCACAGGCACAAGCCACGCAGGGACTCGGAAGAAATGGAGTGCCTCTCAACCGGGACCTCAGCTCCCGCCGAAGCAGGAGATCAAAGCCGCCCAAACAGCGGCCAAACTCACAATCGTCCCGGTGATGCGATCTCTCTCAAACACCTAATCGAATACTAACAACCACCACTGACAATATTCGGCCCGCCACGCCACCAACCGGCGACCAGTTCCGCAGCACATTCAGCGGCAGTGCGCGACTGGCTGCTGAACTCGACGTTATAGGGCCGGGGCAGGTGATCGCCGGCCGCCATTGACCAGCGCCCGAAGCCGGGCTGGTACCTGCGGGCAGTGCACCTAGCCTCAAGACAGTCCGGTCCGGCGGTCATCAGCACGTACCGCACGTCGAACGGCTCAAGAAGACGCACATAGTTCGCGCCGATGTCCGCGTCAAGCAACATCTCGTCGATGGCGAGCCGGCAACCTTGCTCGATCATCGTGACGAGGCTGCGGCGGTAGGCCGACATGATCACAGCGCCAACCGGGCCATAGGAGATGCCAGCGCGGGGCAAGCCGTCAGCATCAGGCGAGAACCGCCGGTAAGCGAAGCCTTCCGCCTGGAACGGGCCGTTGCCGCCACCGGCCCACGGCTCAGGTACCGTGGCGAAGCAATGATCAAGGCCGACATGCAGGTATGGCACCGGAGCTATCTGCTGCATGGCCTTGATCAACGACGTCTTTCCTGCCGATGAGGCCCCGTTCACGAACACCGCCTGAGGACACTCTCCAGATGCGCGCATCACACCATCACGCCACGAATGCTGGGGAACGAGTAAAGGTTAGCCACTATGGCGTGAACGGTTCGCCGACCTTACATTCACCTGAGGGCGCGTAGAAGAATAAGTCGTTGGTTCGCGGCGGCCGGCGGGCACTCCCGCGCGGGCCCGGCCGACTCCCCCAGCCGGGTGAATCCGCATATCCTGATATGTAGTCATTCCAGAATTAAGTGAGTTAGGGGTGTGCCGCCGGGGTTCTCGCCCCGATGGGACCGGTCCCGGGCAGTGACGTGGCTCGGGGCCCGGTACGGGGCACCGCCGCGCCGGTACCGGACCGGGCCTCGGCGGCGGGCTTCATGATCGGGAAGACTTTCCGCCTGGCGGAGAGTTGACCGCGGAAAACCGCGGCAAACTCTCCCCGGCACGGAAACTCTTCCCCAGGAACCGGGCATACCGGACGGAATTTCATGATCAGGGGGAGTTTCCGCCGCCCGCGCGGCAAACTCTTCCCGATCCGGGCCGCAGCCACCCGTACCAGCACCGCACACCCGCCAGCCGGCCCGCCGAGCGGTCCCGGCCCCGCCCCGCCACCACGAACGACACGCCCACGAGTTAATAAACGGCAGGCCCTGAGGAGCAGGTACGGGCAGCAGACAGCCGCAATCGGACGGTGCCTTCCCGATGCGGTCTACCCCGGGACCGAGCAACCTCAGGGAGGCACCGAGGTCGCCAGAGCGACACCGGAGCGGAGGTAGGCACCAGTGGGGCCGGTGGGTGGGGCCGGTGGGTGGGGCCGGTGGGATTCGAACCCACACTGGCAGGATCCTAAATCCTGTGCCTCTGCCATTGGGCTACGGCCCCGAAGCGAACAGTGTCCCTGACTAGCGGGATTTCGCCAAACTCAGGCGCCTAGGTCCTTCCGTAGCCTGGCCACGTGACCGGTCGCCTTGACCGCGTAGTAGGCGCGCTCGATCTTGCCGTCGGCGTCGATGACGAAGGTGGACCTGATCACGCCGACCGACGTCTTGCCGTACAGCATCTTCTCGCCGTAGGCGCCGTAGGCCTTGAGCACCGCCTTATCGGGGTCGGACAGCAGCGGGAACGTCAGCCCGTCCCGCTCACGGAACTTGGCTAGCTTGGCCTGGCTGTCCGGCGAGATACCAAGAACCGCGTATCCGGCGTCGGACAGGTCCCTCTTGCTGTCACGGAAGTCGCAGGCCTGCTTGGTGCATCCGGGCGTCATCGCGGCGGGGTAGAAGTAGATGATCACCCGCTGGCCGCGCAGCCCCGACAGCGCGACCTCCTTGCCGTCCGCGTCAGGCAGCGTGAAGTCCGGTGCGGTATCGCCAGGTTCGAGGCGCGTGTCGGTCACTAGGTCGTCCTTCCGGTCACCCCCCTACGGTAGCGGCTACCGCCCGATCCTCGCAGCGGGCCGGCGCACGTAGTGCCACACACCGCAACTACCGCCATCCCGCGCCTAGTAAGCCTTTCAACTTCAGTTAGCTATAAATAGGCTCAATATTACATTCACAGCAATTAGCCATTGAGCGCTTCTTGACGCCTACATTGCTGCTAGCATTCCTTCATGATTTCGTCATCTGTCAATTCAGCTATTCACCGCAATTGCACGCACCGGCACTCATCCTGGCTAAGAACCGCCGCCGTAATCGTGGCCGCAGGGGCCGCCGCAGCCACCGCGACCGCTGGCTGCTCGTCCCATCCGGGCCAGAAAGCCAATGGTAAGAAGTCTGAGATAGCAACGACCGAGTCGAAGGCGGCGAGCCGGGCGCTCGCGCTGGCGTCCGCCGCGTCAGATCGGGTGAAGACTCTCACCGCGAACGTCACGGCCCATTCCACCGGGGCGTCGAGCGGCAGCCTGACCGGTACCGTCAAAATCCAGCTGAAACCGTCGACGGTCGTCGGAACAACCTTCCACGTCAAGGCGGAGAAATCACATGTCGTCGAGCAAAGTGAAATTCTGACCGATAAGCAGATCTATTTCAAGGATCAGGCATTTACCAAGGCGACTGGCAAGCCCTGGGTCGAGGCCGACATCTCGGAGCTTTCTACCAAAGTGGGAGTGAGCCTTGGGTCGCTGCTGCAGAATCTGGAGAATGCCGACCCGCTTGACCAGACGAAGTTGTTCACTGCCTCCAAGAACGCCCACGTAGTCGGTACGACCAAGCTGAACGGGGTCTCGACTACCGAGTACGCGGGTACCTACGAGCCGCAGGTCGCGCTGGCCGAACTCAGCCCGAAGCTTCGCAGGGTCATGGGTCCGACGCTGCGCACTATTGGCGGCAACCCCGTCCAGTTCGAAGTCTGGATCGACACCCACCATGTGGTCAGGCGGACCATCAGCACCGACAACGTGCACGGTCAGATCGTCACCACGACGCTAAACGTCACCTCGGTGAACAAGCCCGTCCACGTCGCCTTGCCAGAGTTGACCGAGGTCGCGCCCCTACCCAAAATCTAGAGCCCAAGATCTAGGGCAGCGGCGATGGCGGGTAGCAGTCCCCGCAGCGCCCGGCTTCGGTGGCTGATGGCGTCCTTCTCCGCCGGACTCAGTTCGGCCGTCGTTCGATCGGCACCGTCGGGAACAAAGATCGGGTCGTACCCGAACCCGTTGCTTCCCCTGGGCTCACGGATCAGCCGACCGTGCACAGTGCCTTCGCTGACATGCTCAGCCCCCGGCCCAGCCCCCGGCCCAGCCCCCGGCCCAGCCCCCGGCCCAGCTGGCAGCACCAGCACGGCCGTGCAGGCGAAATGAGCACCGCGCCTCTCGTCGGGCACGTCGGCGAGCTGAGCCAGCAGCAGGTTCAGGTTGGCCAGATCGTCGCCGTGCCGCCCTGACCAGCGAGCCGAGAGCAGGCCGGGCATGCCGTTCAACGCATCGACACACAGGCCGGAGTCGTCGGCGACCGCCGGAAGGCCGGTGAAGGCGGCGACCGCGCGGGCCTTAAGCAGCGCGTTCTCGGCGAAGGTGGCCCCGGTCTCGACGACATCGGGCGCGCCGGGATAGTCGGTCAATGTCGCTAGCTCGACGGCGGCTCCGCTCGAAGCCAGGATCCGGTCCAGCTCGACCAGCTTGCCCGGGTTCGCGGTGGCGATCACCAGCCGCGGCAGGCTCCCCGGCTCGGGATCCGCGCTCACGATGATGCGAGCGCCTTCTGCTGCAGTTGCGTCAGCTCAGCGCAGCCTCCGACGGCGAGGTCCAGCAACTGGTCGAGCAATCCGCGGTCAAACGGCTCCCGTTCGGCCGTTCCCTGTACCTCGACGAACTGGCCGTCGCCGGTGCAGACCACGTTCATGTCGGTCTCCGCGGCGACGTCCTCGGTATAGCAGAGGTCGAGCCTGGGCTCGCCGTCGATGATCCCCACGCTCACCGCCGCCACCGACGCGATCAGGGGATTGCCCTTGCAGCGCTTGCGGGCCGTCAGCCAGCCAACCGCTTCGGCGAGCGCGACGTAACCGCCGGTGATCGCGGCGGTCCTGGTACCGCCGTCGGCCTGCAGGACGTCGCAGTCGATGATGACGGAGTTCTCGCCGAGCGCCTTGAAGTCCACGCAGGCCCGCAGCGACCGGCCGACAAGCCGGGAGATCTCCTGGGTCCGGCCGCCGACCTTGCCCTTGACGGACTCACGGTCCCCTCGGGTGTTGGTCGCCCTCGGCAGCATCGCGTACTCGGCGGTGACCCAGCCAAGGCCGCTCCCCCGCCGCCAGCGCGGGATGTCGTCCATCACGCTGGCCGCGCACAGCACGCGCGTTGAGCCGAATTCCACTAGCACCGAGCCCTCGGCGTGCTCGAGCCAGCCTCTGGTGATCTTGACCTCCCGGAGCTGATCCGGGCGTCGGTCATCGGGTCTGGACATGCGGGCTAGCGTATCGGTCAGGTCGTGGCGGTCAGGCCGCCGCCCGGTCCGGGGTGCCCCGCTCGATCCACTGGCACACCGCACGGACTCCGTCGGCGAGGCCGGTCTGCGCCCTCCAGCCCAGGTCGCGCCAGGCCCGCTCCACGGCCAGCGCGCTGCGCTGCAACTCACCGGGCCGGGCGGCGGCCAGCTTCGGCTCCACGGCCTGGCCGGTCACCTCGCCCACCACCCTGGCCAGCTCAAGCACGCTGACCTCGATACCGGTCCCGATGTTCCACGTCCCCGGTCGGTGCCGGTCAGCGGCCGCCAGGAACGCGGCCACGGCATCTCCGACATAGACATAGTCGCGGGTCTGGGAGCCATCGCCGAAGATCGTCGGGCGTATGCCCTTAAGAACTTGGGAGCAGAAAATTGGGACGACGCCGGACTCGCCGGTTGGGTCCTGTCGCGGTCCGTAGACATTAGCCAGCCGGAGCACCGAGTGTGAGCACTGATGGAGCCGGTTGTACAGGCCGACGTACTGCTCGGCGCAGTGCTTGCCGATCCCGTACGGCGACTCCGGCAGCGGCAGCACGTCCTCGAGCGACGGGATCGGGGCGTCCCGGCCATACAGCGCGCCGCCCGTCGAACAGAACAGCACCCGGGCGTCCACCAGCCGGGCGGCCTCGAGCACGTTGATGGTGCCGATCACGTTCGTGCTGGCGTCGGCGGCCGGCTGGGTCACGGACGCCCGCACATCGATCTGTGCGGCCAGGTGGCAGATGAGGTCGGGCCGGACCGCGCGGACCACCTCGGTGATCGCCGCCGCGTCGGTGACGCTCACCTTGTGCAAGGTCACGTGGTCGCTCAGCCTGGCCAGGCGACCCGCGGACAGATCGTCGATGACCGTCAGGTCATCGCCTCTGGCCGCGAACGCATCGGTCACGTGCGATCCGATGAATCCGGCACCGCCGGTCACGATTACGCGCATGTCTCGGCAGTCTATTCGGCCGATCAGCTAGTCAGCCGTATTGCCATCCCGGCAATCGCAATTGCCAAGCGCCAAACCGGGATTTATCCGGCCGGGTTAGGCCCGAGTACCCGAGGTTGCCAGAACTAGCGGCCCCTGATAGACGGCGGCGGCTGTTTCGAGCGCGTGGTCCCGGTCCGTCCACGGCACCAGGTGCGTCAAGATCAGCTGGCCAGCCCCGGCCCGGGCGGCGTGGTCGGCGGCCTGAGCGGCGGTCAGGTGCAGGTCGGGCGGCAGGTCCTCCATGTCGGGGAACGATGCCTCGCAGATCAGGACGTCGGCGTTCTTCGCGAGTCGAACCAGCGGTTCGCTCAGCCCGGTGTCGGCCGAGTAGGCGATGGCCCGGCCGCCGTGCTCGATCCGCAGGCCGAACGTCTCCACCGGATGGTTCATATGGTCCGTGACCATGCGGAACGGCCCGATCTCGCGCGTCCCCGGCGACAGCTCGACGAAGTCGAAGATGGCGGACATTGAGTAAGCCAAAGCGGGGCCGGTGGCTCCGTCGAGCCGGAGGGCGGCGCCGGCCGGACCATAGACTGGGATCGGCGGCAGCTGGCCAGCCGGGTTGTAAGCGCGGAAGATCTGGTAGGCGCACATGTCCAGGCAGTGGTCGGCATGCAGGTGACTCAGGACGACCGCGTCGATCTGGTCCAGGTCGGTGTATCGCTGCAGCGGGCCGAGGGCGCCGTTGCCCAGGTCAACTAGCAGGCGGAAACCTTCAGCCTCGAACAGGTAGCACGAGGAAGGGCTATCCGGGCCAGGGAAGCTGCCCGAGCATCCAACGATCGTCAGGTCCATGGCGTACAAGGCTACGCGGAAGGATCCGCCGACTTCGAGATTGATAGGCGATGCATCTACCCAGAACGTAAAAAAGGCGGCATGATCCCTGCAAGGTGAGATGGCACGGCAGGAGGGCTTCATTGGCCGAGCAGGCGACCGAATCGCCGCACGTGATCCCGCGGGCGCTGGCCGAGCCAACCGAACCTGTTACTAAGGCGTGGATCGGGACTCTGGGGCTCGCCAGCCTCGCCATGTGGATGGCGACGCTCACGCCGATACAGGTACTCCTCCCCGAGCAGATTCAGCACGTCGACCCGAAGGGTAAGATCCTCGCCCTGGGCCTGGTCTCCGCCTTCGGCGCGGTGTCCTCGCTGCTGGCCACGCCGATCGCGGGCGCGTTCTCGGACCGGACGACGCACGCCTGGCGGATGGGCCGTCTCAACGGGCGGCGGCACCGCTGGACGCTGATCATGGCGCTGCTCGCCGCGATCTGCCTGGCGCTCACCGCCGCCCAGACCGGCGTGCTCGGCATCGGCATCCTGTGGGTGCTGTTCAGCGCGTTCCAGAACGGTGAGTACGCCAGCCTGAGCGCGGCCGTCCCCGACCACGTGCCGGTAAACCAGCGAGCCACCGTGGCCGGGTGGGTGGGCATGCCGCAGGCGCTCGGCCTGGTCCTGGGCACCGCACTGATCGTCTACGTCTTCAAGCCCCACGGCGGCAACTACACCGCCAGCTATCTGGCGCTGGCGATCCCGATGGTCCTGCTCGCGCTGCCGTTCATATTCGCGACCCCCGACTACCCGCTCTCCCGAGAGCACCGCGCGCCGATGTCGGTGCGCACCCTGTTGTCCTCCTACTGGGTCGACCCCAAGCGACACCCGGACTTCGCCTGGGCCTGGATCACCAGGTTCCTGGCCTCGCTGGCGATCGGCATGGGCACCTTGTACCTGCTGTACTTCCTGCGCGACAAGGTTCACTACGCCCATCCGGCCCAGGGCCTGTTCATCTTGATCCTGATCTACACCGTGCTGGTGATCGTCACCGCGATCGTGGGCGGCGTGATCTCGGACCGGATCGGCAAGCGCAAGATGATCGTGACGATCTCGGGCATCTTGATGGGCCTGGCCGCGCTGCTGCTCACGTTCGTCGAGACGTGGACGGCCGCGGAGATCGCGGCGGTGCTGTTCGGCGCCGGGTTCGGTGCCTACCTCGCGGTCGACCAGGCGCTGATCACCCAGGTGCTGCCGGCCGCCAGCGACCGGGCCAAGGACCTCGGGATCATCAACATCGCGATCGTCGGCCCGGCCGCCGTGGCCGGGGCGATCTCAGCGGCGCTGGTCTCGCTCGGCGGCTACCCGTCGCTATTCGCCGCCACCGCTATCGTGGCCGCTCTCGGCTCGGTCCTGGTCTGGCGGATCAAGAGCGTCCCCTAGCGACCAATTTGAGGAGCGACCCCGTGGGGGATCTGACGAGCAAGCCCGTGGGCGATGGGCTGCGGGTGGGGGGCGAAGCGGGAGGCGGCCCGCGCGCGCTCGATGAGCCGACGACGCCGGTCTCGAAGGCCTGGATCTTCCAGCTCGGGCTCGGCACCATGGGTCTGTTCATGGCCGGCCTCACCCCGCTTCAGCTGCTGCTGCCCAAGCAGGTGCAGCACGTCGCCCCGCATGAGAAGTTCCTGGTCATCGGCTTGGTGCACGCCCTGGGGGCGGCCGCGGCGATCGTGGCGACCCCGTTGGTCGGCGCGCTGTCGGACCGGACCACGGATGCGCGGGCGTTCGGCAAGCTGAAGGGCCGGCGGCACCGCTGGACGATCGGTTGCTGCGTGCTGGCCGCGATCTGCCTCGGGCTGCTATCGGTGCAGAACACGATCGCGGGCATTCTCGGCCTCTGGCTGCTGTTCAGCTTGTTCAACAACGGCCAGTACGCCAGCCTCAGCGCGTCGATCCCGGATCATGTCCCGGTCAGGCAGCGAGCGACCGTCGCCGGCTGGGTCGGCATGCCCCAGGCGCTCGGCCTGGTCGCCGGTGTCCTGCTGGTCGCGAAGGTGTTCAAGGGCTTCCCGGCGGGATACTCGTTCCTCGCCGTCTGCATGGTCCTGTTCATCATGCCGTTCGTCTTCACGACGGCCGATTACCCGCTCGATGCGACCATGCGGGAGCCGTTCTCGGCCAGGCAACTGTTCGAGGCGTTCAAGGTGGATCTACGCGCTTATCCCGACTTCGGCTGGGCCTGGATTACCAGGTTCCTGGCGTCGCTGTCGATCTCGATGGGCACGCTGTACCTGTTTTACTTCCTGCGCGACGCCGTCCACTACAAGCACCCGACCGATGGCCTCACCACGCTGATCCTGATCTACACGATCTGCGTGGTGATCACGGCCACGGTCGGCGGGCGAATCTCGGACCGGCTCGGCAAGCGCAAGCTGATCGTGACCGTCTCCGGCTCCCTGATGGGCGCGGCCGCGCTGCTGCTGGTGTTCATCGAAACCTGGACGGCCGCCCAGATCGCCGCGGTGCTGTTCGGCTGCGGCTTCGGCGCCTACCTGGCGGTCGACCAGGCGCTGATCACCCAGGTTCTGCCGAGCGCGGAGAGCCGGGGCAAGGACCTGGGGCTGATCAACATCGCGATCGCCGGGCCGGCTGCCGTCGGCGGCTTGCTGTCGGCGCTCCTGGTCACGATCGGCAGCTACCCGACCCTGTTCGCCAGCACCACCATCGCCGCCGCGGCCGGCGCCACCCTGGTCTGGCGGATCAAGAGCGTCCCCTAAAACACTTTTATACAGAAAAATTTGCGGGGCTTTTCTACCTAGTGTCCAGAGCCTGATCCCACCACAGCCGCGGCTTCCGGCGGGCGCGGCCGGAGCGGGCCGCGGCCGACTCGGGCGATCTGACGGCTCTGGGCGACCAGGTGGCCGGCCGAGTCCCAGACCTCGGCCTCCTCGTCGAACCAGCCTCCGCTCACGTGGCGGCAGCGGGCGGCGACGGCGAGCAGCCCGGGCGCCGGTACCCGGCGCATGTGCATGGTCAGCTCGACCGTGGGGGCCCAGCCGGTCGCACCGAGCCCGAACACCACCGGCGGCAAGCCGTCGACGGCCATGGCAAGCATCAGGGCGTCAGGATTTCTCTCTTCTTTTAGCCGAAAATATCCCCGCATCTCGGGCAATCCGGAAGGCTCCTCGAATCGCCAGCCGGTCACCGCCGGATCGAGCAGCATCTCGACCTGGCCCGCGTAGCCGAGCTCCCCGTTCGGGGCGACCGTCCCAGCCCACGGCCCGAGGTTCACGCAATCCCCCACCGGAGGCAGATCCGGCACCGCCCCGGTCCAGTCCAGCTGCTCATCCAGATCGTCCTGGGCCGAAGGGCCAGGTACGGTGCCCGTGGTGATCGCTGTCTCCAGAATCACGTTGTCGCCCTGCGTCAGCGTCGCCCTCGCCGTCGCCGCTGTCCGGCCGGTCTTCAGCCAGGTGACCTGAATCCGCGCCGGGGCGAACTGCGGTACCCGCAGGAAGTGCGCCGTCGTCGCGACCGGGTGCGGCAACGGCGAGCAGTCAAGCACAGCCCGCAGCACGGTCGCGAGCAGCACCCCGCCGTTGATCGCGGGCGGCGTCGACCCGCCCGGTGCGACCAGCGCGAACCGGGCATCCGGATGCGCGGAGTACCAGCCGTCGCCGTCTGGAGTGACAGCAGTCGCCTCGTCAAAGACCGTCATTCGCAACCATCCTTCGGGGGGGGATACCCGGAGAATTATGCCCAGAGCTCGCCTTCGAGCCTGGACTCGGCCTCGTCAAGCGTTCCGGCGTAGGCACCGGTGGACAGGTACTTCCAGCCAGCGTCGGCCACCAGCAGCACGACCTCGGCCCGCTCGCCGGCGTCATGCGCCCGCTGAGCCAGCGACAGGGCAGCATGCAGGACGCAGCCCGCCGAGATTCCGGCGAAGATGCCCTCTTCGGACACCAGCTGGCGAGTGCGCCGGAGCGCGTCGGCGGCCGAGACGGAGAATCGGGCGGTCAGGACCGTGTCGTCATAGAGCTCGGGGACGAACCCCTCCTCGATGTTCCGCAGCCCGTAGACCAGCTCGCCGTACCTGGGCTCGGCCGCGATGATCTTGATGTCCGGCACGTGCTCGCGCAGGAAACGGCCGGTGCCCATCAGCGTGCCGGTGGTGCCGAGGCCCGCCACGAAGTGCGTCACCCCGGGCAGGTCGGCGAGAATCTCGGGGCCGGTCGACTCGTAGTGGGCCCTGGCGTTGGCCTCGTTGCCGTACTGGTAGAGCATCACCCAGCTCGGGTTCTCCGCCGCCAGCCCCTTCGCCACCCTGACGGCCTCGTTCGAGCCCCCGGCGGCCGGTGAGTAGACGATCGAGGCGCCGTACATCTGCAGCAATTGGGTGCGCTCGGCCGAGGTGTTCTCCGGCATCACGCAGATCAGCTTGTAGCCGCGTAGCTTGCAGATCATTGCCAGCGAGATGCCGGTGTTGCCGGACGTCGGCTCGAGCACGGTGCTGCCCGGGCAGAGCCGGCCTTCCTTCTCGGCGGCCGTCACCATCCAGAGCGCGACCCGGTCCTTCACAGAACCGGTCGGGTTCCGGTCCTCCAGCTTGGCCCACAAACGCGCCGTCGGCCCCGGCGACAATCGGGGCAGCCCGATGAGCGGAGTTCCACCTACGGCATCGAGCAGCGAGTCATAACGCATTGAGGCGCTAGATGTACCCGCCGGCGACGGCAGGAAGCACGGTGACCGTGTCGCCGTCCTTGACCGGCGCGGTCAGCCCGCCGAGGAACCGTACGTCCTCGTCGTTCAGGTAGACGTTGACGAAGCGGCGCAGGCCGCCCGAGTCGTCGATCAGGCGGCCGCGGAGCCCCGAGTGCCGCGCGTCAAGGTCGGCGAGCAACTCATCGAGTGTGTCGCCCTTCCCCTCGACCGTCTTCGAGCCCCCGGTGAGCGGGCGCAGGATCGTCGGGATCCGGACTTCGATGGCCATCGGTAACTCTCCAAGACGCTAGGGCGGGAAACACGTTCCGCATTGGGAAACCCGGCTCAGGTCCCGATCATTCCGCGCTATCGCTGACCTGAACGTCCTCCTCGGTCACCTCGCCGTCGGTGATCTTGAACGACCTGATCTCCTCGGTGTCCGGTTCGGCGGTCGAGACCAGCAGATAGTGCGCGCCCGGCTCGTTGGCGTAGGAAATGTCGGTACGAGACGGATACGCCTGCGTGGCGGTGTGCGAGTGGTAGATCACGACCGGTTCCTCGTCGCGGTCGTCCATCTCACGCCACACCGCCAGTTGCTCCATCGAGTCGAACTCGTAGAACGTCGGCGACCGCGCCGAGTTGATCATCGCGATGAACCGGCTGGGCGTGTCGCTGCCGGCCGGCCCGGCGATGACGCCGCAAGCCTCGTCCGGATGATCGGCCCTGGCATGCGCGACGATCCGATCGAGCAGCGCACGAGAAATCTTCAGCACGTCGAGATCGTAACTTCCCGCTCAGGCCCGTGCTTACTCAGGACAGTGCGGCTACCAGGCTGCCCTGGAGATAGGCCAGCCACTGATAGACCTGAACGTAGGCGAAGCGGGGATCGTCGGCTGCCACGTCTTCGTCGAGCGCGTCGAAATCGTCGGTGACGCCCAGCCGGGTCCCGAGCGCCAGGCGCACGTCGTTCAGCGTACGCAACCAGGACTCGGCCTGGTCGGAGGTGAGCTTGATCCGGCCTCCGCCCGGCGGCAGCGTCTCAAGCAAGGTCATGGCGCAGGAGACCTTGCCGGACCGCAGGCCAGACTCGGTGAACCGGCGGAACTCGGCTGCGGCCTCCGGGTCGTCACGGTAGGCATCGGGCAGCAGCCGGGCGAGCACCGGGTCATCGGGCAGCTCGGTGTTCTCCGCCAGGCCGTTGGTCATTCCGACCATGCGGGCAAGTTCATCGGCCTCAGGCACGGGGCCGTCCTCGACGGCTTCGCGGCTGGGCTCGACCAGTTCGACGACCTGCTCGACCAGGTCCCTGATGATCGCGGCCTCCGGCCGCGCGAACCGCGCGGCTACCCCGTCGCCGACCCGGCGGAATCCCGCCATCGACTCCTCCGGACTCACTTATCGTGGCTCACCGTGGCCCACAGGCCATAGCCGTGCAAGGTCTCCGCGTTGCGCTCCATCGCTTCCCTGGCGCCAGCGGCGACCACGGCCCTGCCCTTGTGGTGCACGTCGAGCATGAGCTTCTCAGCCTTCGACTTGGGGTAGCCGAAGACGCGCTGGAACACGTAGGTCACGTAGTCCATCAAGTTGATCGGATCGTTCCAGACGATGGTGAGCCACGGCTGGTCGATCGCCGCCTGCTCATCGGTCTCCGGTCTGGTCAGTTCAACTGGTGCGACGCTCACTCGATGCCACCTCCCTCTCCCTAGTGTCCCACTCCGTATGCTGCCCCAGTGACGACCACGGGTCTGCTGACAGATCACTACGAGCTCACCATGATCTGCGCGGCCATCGAAGGCGGCACCGCCCACCGGCGCGCGATCTTCGAGATGTTCGCCCGCCAGCTGCCACCGGGCCGCCGGTACGGCGTCGTCGCCGGTACCGGGCGCTTCCTCGACGCGCTCGCCAATTTCCGGTTCAGCCCAGCCGACCTGGCCTTCCTGCACGGCCACGGCGTCATCGACGAGCGCAGTGCGGACTATCTCGCCAGTTACCGGTTCGGCGGCAACATCTGGGGTTACGCCGAAGGTGACTGTTACTTCCCCGGTTCGCCGATCCTAGTCGTCGATGGCACGTTCGCCGAGACGGTCATACTCGAGACGCTGGCCCTGTCGGTCTTCAACCATGACTGCGCGGTCGCGTCGGCCGCGTCCCGCATGGTCAACTCGGCCGGGCACCGGCCGGTGATCGAGATGGGCTCGCGGCGCACCCACGAACTGGCGGCCGTGGCGGCGGCCCGGGCCGCCTACCTGGCCGGCTTCAACACCTCGTCGAACCTGCGGGCGGGCCAGGAGTACGGGGTGCCGACGGCGGGCACGAGCGCGCACGCGTTCACGATGGTGCACGACAACGAGCGCCAGGCGTTCGAGGTCCAGCTCGAATCCCTGGGGGTTGGCACGACGTTGCTGGTCGACACCTACGACGTGCCGGCCGCGGTCAAGACCGCGGTCGAGCTGGCCGGATCGGCGCTCGGCGCGGTCAGGATCGACAGCGGCGATGTAGCCGAGGTCGCGGCCGGGGTCCGGGCGCAGCTCGACGAACTCGGGGCCACCCATACCAAGATCGTGGTCACCGGAGATCTGGACGAGTACTCGATCGCGGATCTGGCCACCGCGCCGGTCGACGGGTATGGAGTCGGGACGCGGCTGGTCACCGGATCTGGCGCACCGACCGCGTCGCTGGTGTACAAGCTGGTCGCGAGGTCGGCGGGGGTTCATAGGGGGTCCCGCCCGCTTCACCCTCCGCCCGCCACCCCGGCCAGCACGGCTGGATCAGGCTCGGCGGCACGAGACGAGCCGGTCGTCCCGGTCGCGAAGCGCTCGGTCGGCAAGCCGACCATGGGCGGGCGCAAGTGGGCGATGCGCAGTCTCGATAGCGACGGCGTCGCGATCAGCGAGGCAGTGATCGTCAGCGACTCAGAGCCGTCGCCGCGACCGGGCCTGCGCCCGCTCATGCGTCACCTGGTCCGCGACGGCGAGATCATCGGAGCCGAGCCGCTGACGGCCGCCAGGCAACGGCACCAGCGCGTACTGGACGAGCTGCCCGCGCACGCGAAGGAGAACAGCCCGGGCGGTCCCGCGATCCCCACGATCTTCGAGGTGGATCCGACCGCTCAGCGGTCCTCGGGGATCGACTCGTAGATTTCCTTGCACTCAGGACACACCGGGAACCGCTTCGGGTCCCGGCTCGGCACCCAGACCTTGCCGCAGATCGCTCGCACCGGCGTGCCGTTGACCAAGCTGTTCATGATCTGGTCCTTATCCGCATAATGCGCGAACCGCTCATGATCGCCATCGCCGGTCGACAGGTCCGGTGTGGTCTGTTGGAAGACATCAGCTTCGGTCACGTCAGCCACCATACGCTCACTAGTTCAGCACGGGGTCATCTGGATACGTCGCGAGCAGCGCCATCTCTCCGCCCTGCCGCCTCAGCACCGCCGGATACAGCCGGTCGGGATCGGTCGCGAACGCATCCTCGGGCAGCCCGTCGAGCACCAGCCACGCGCCCATGTCGATCTCGGACTCGAGTTGTCCGACGCCCCAGCCCGCGTAGCCGGCGAAGACCCGCAGCGACCTGATGCCGCCGGCGAGCAGTTGCGGCGGCGCGCCGAGATCGACCAGGCCGATCTTGGACATCAGCTTCGACCCGGAAAGCGAGCGCCAGCCGATCGGCTCGTCGCTGCCCTTGGGCAGCGCCAGCGCGAGAGCGCTGTCGGGCGAAACCGGTCCGCCCTGGAACAAAACGGACGGCCCGGTCACCAGTTCGGTCCACGGCTCGAGCACCTGCTCGACCGGGATGTCGCTCGGCCGATTCAGGACGACGCCGAGCGTGCCCTCCTCGGGGTCGTCCTCGACGATCAGCACGATCGTCCGCCTGAAGTTCACGTCCCCGAGCATCGGGGTCGCCGCGAGAAGCTGGCCCGTGCGGGATTCGGACTGCATGTCTCTATGATGCTCCACCGGGAGCCTGTTATGCGTGCTCAGGGCCCCAGAACAGCTCAGAAGAACATGCTTGGCTGTCTTTACTTAACTCAGAACAGCAGGCTCGGCTGTCTTGCCTAAAACTCAGAACAGCAGGCTCGATAGTCTCCCCCGTGCCCTGGTCACCTTCGGGTCACGCGGCGGCATGATGTCGAACAGGCTCAGCAGGTGCAGCCGGGCCTTGTCACGGTCGGCTCCGGCGGTCCGGCTGATCACTGCCAGCAGGCGGTCGAACGCCGCGTCGATCTGGCCGTCGGCCAGTTCGAGGTCGGCCGCGTTGGCCTGAGCGTCGGCGTCATCCGGGTTCTCCCGCGCCGCCTGGTGCACCTTAGCCTGGTCGTAGGAGTTCACCCGACGGAACAGCTCCACCTGGGCCAGCCACACCTTGGCCACCGGATGTCCTGGCGTGTCCTGCAAGATCTGATCGAGCGCGTTGGCCGCGCCGTTCAGGTCACCGGTGTCCATCGCGTCCTGAGCGGCCTTGAAGCGGGGGTCGGTGAGCGCATCCTGTTCGGCCCCGAGCGGACCGCGGCCCTGGCGCTCGGGCGGGCCGCCCTCGCCCGGCGCCGCACCCTTGGCGTCGAGTCCCAGCTGCGCCGCCACGCCGAGGATCTGGCCGATCCAGCCGCGCACCTGGGCCTCGGGCAGCACGCCAAGGAAACCGTCGACGAGCTGGCCGCCGATCACGGCAACCACCATCGGGATCGACTGCACCTGCAGGGCCGCGCCCAGCTTCGGGTTGGAGTCCACGTCCACCTTGGCGAGAATCCAGGCGCCGGCGGCCTCATTGGCCAGCTTCTCGAGCACCGGGCTGAGCTGCTTGCACGGCTCGCACCAGTCGGCCCATAGATCGACGATCACGGGCACCTGCGCCGAGCGCGCCACCACGTCGGTGTTGAACGTGTCCTCGGTGACATCGATCACATACGCGGACTCGCCTCCCGGCACCTCCGCGGCCTGCTGCTTGCGCTTCGCAGCGGCCTGCCGAGCCCCAAGATCCACGGCCCCATGAATTGAGAAGTTTCGCGGCTGCGTCATACCTCTATCCTGCCGTATGGCTGCGCTTGCTTTTAGCAGCCGGAGGGCGCGGCGCTGTCTGGACTGAGGAGGGACGCGAAAGGCAAACACAGCTAGAACGCGGGGGACTCGAAGTAGCTGCCCCATTCCGCTTTGAGCGCATCGCAGATCTCGCCGAGGGTGGCTTCGGCCAGGGCAGCGTCGATCATCGGGGGGATGGTGTTCTGCCCGGTGCGGGCTGCGGCTAGCAGCGCCGCCAGCGCGGCGTCGACGGCCGGCTGGTCCCTGGCGGACCGGCGTTCGCCGAGATTGCGCACCTGCTCGACCTCGACCTCGTGGCTGACCCGCAAGATCTCGATGGGCTTCTCGACCGTGCCGGTGTGGGAATTGACCCCCACAATGCGTTTCTCCCCCTTCTCGACTTGCTGCTGATAACGGAAAGAAGCCTCTGCTATCTCCGCCATAAACCAGCCTTCTTCGATCCCACGCAGGATCCCGCTGGTCATGGAGCCATCCGCGCTCATCGAGCGGATCTTGGCGAAGATCTCCTCGGCCTCCGCCTCCAGCCGGTCGGTCAGCGCCTCGACATACCAAGAGCCGCCGAGCGGGTCGGCGACGTTGACCACGCCCGTCTCTTCCATGATCACCTGCTGGGTGCGCAGCGCGATCTCGGCCGCCTTCTCGCTCGGCAGCGCCAGCACCTCATCGAGCGCGTTGGTGTGCAGCGAGTTCGTACCGCCGAGCACGGCCGCCAGCGCCTCGATGGCGGTCCGCACGACGTTGTTGTCCGGCTGCTGCGCGGTCAGCGAGACTCCGGCGGTCTGGGTGTGGAATCGCAGCCACTGCGCCCGTTCGGTCTTGGCGCCGTAGACGTCTCGCATCCAGCGAGCCCAGATCCGCCGCGCCGCGCGGAACTTCGCGATCTCCTCGAAGAAGTCGACATGCGCGTCGAAGAAAAACGAGAGACCAGGCCCGAACACGTCGATATCGAGCCCCCGCGAGATGCCAAGCTCGGCATAGCCAAAACCATCGGCCAAGGTGAAAGCTAGCTCCTGGGCTGCTGTCGATCCGGCCTCACGAATGTGGTATCCGGAGACTGAAAGCGGCTTGTAGGCCGGGATCTCGGCGGCGCAGTACTCCATCAGGTCGCCGATCAGCCGCAGGTGCGGCTCCGGCGGGAACAGCCATTCCTTCTGGGCGATGTACTCCTTGAAGATGTCGGTCTGGAGCGTGCCGTTCAGCTTGCTGATGTCGGCGCCCTGGCGCTTGGCCGCCGCCAGGTACATGCAGAACACCGGCACCGCCGGACCGCTGATCGTCATCGACGTGGTGGTGTCGGCCAGCGGTATGCCGCCGAACAGCACGTCCAGGTCGGCGGCCGAGTCGATCGCGACGCCGCAGTGGCCGACCTCGCCGAGCGAGCGCGGGTCGTCGGAATCGCGACCCATCAGCGTCGGCATGTCGAACGCTACGGACAGTCCGCCGCCGCCGGCCTGCAGGAGCATCTTGTAACGCTCGTTGGTCTGCACCGCGTTGCCGAAGCCGGAGAACTGCCTGATCGTCCAGGTGCGGCCGCGGTAGCCGCCCGGATAGAGCCCTCGGGTGAACGGGAACTCACCCGGCCAGCCGATCCGCTCGAAGTCGGGCACGACGGCGCCTTCTGGCGGGCCGTATACGGGGTCGACGGCCAGGCCGGACAGCGTCGTGAAGTCGGCGTCGCGGACCTTTGAACTGTCGTAGCGGCGCTGCCAGCGCGCGCGTCCCTCATCTGATGCGCTCATTTCGACCCCTCCGGGAGTTAGTAGGACGTCCTACTAACTGGCTCCTCCCAAGTGTATGCGGGGGCCCGGGGGTCGTCCCCGAGCCAGCCCTGCGGGGAACGCGTTCCAACCATCTGACGGGCCGCGGCGTCTTAGAGGGCGTGATCCGGGTAAGCGAGACTCGGCCCGGCCCGCGGCGAAATGTGTGGTAAAACGAATGCGGAATCTCACCAGCGACGCTGGCTGCCTGACCATGGCCGGCGACGTGGGGACCCTTCATCCGTCGTGGGCCATGCCGTCACCGCCGGCGGCCGAGCAAGGAACCACAGTGCCCAGGCTGCGTACAGGCGACCGTGATGCCGCGGAGGAGTTGTTCAATGCCTGCTACCCGCGGCTAGCTGGCTGGTGCCGACGGCTCGTGGACGACGACGAGACCGCGCACGAGATCGCCTCTGAGGCTTTCACCAGGCTGCTGTCCCGGTGGTCACGGCTCGATAACCCGCAGAGCTACCTGTACATGATCGCTACCAACCTGATCAGGGACCACTGGCGCAAGACCAGCCGGGAGCGGCGCGCGATGAAGACCTTCACCGCCGCCGTGCCGACCGAGCCCGCCTGGCACCAGGTGCAGGACGTGGACGTCCGGGCGCTGATCGAGGACCTTCCGCCAAGGTTGCGCAGCGCGTTCTTGCTGCACTACTACGCTGGATTTGGAGTTAAGGAGGTCGCGAGCATGCTCGGGCGGCCTGAGGGAACCGTGAAGGCCGACCTGCATCACGCGCGGGCCAAGCTCAAGGCCGCGGTGGGTGAGACCCCATGAGCGATCCGTTCGATCCGATCGAGCAGTGGCTGAGCGCCGACGTCGAGCTGATGCCGGCCAAGGATGGCACGTTCGAGCGAGTGCACCACCGGGCGCGGCGGCGCAAGGCTGCGGTCGCCGCGATGACAGCGGCCGGCGCGGCGGTGGTGATCGCGGCCGCGGTGACGGTGCCTCAGCTGGCGTCGGCGCTGCTGCCGGGCCACGGCGGGGGCGGGCCATTGAGGATCCAGCCGCACAGCTCGTCTTCGCAGAGCCAGCGGCCGGGGCCCTCGCCTAGTCATTCGGTTCATCCGAGCCCGCACCGGTCTTCTGGCTCTCCGTCTTCGGCGCCGCCGTCGGCAGGTCAGCTGTCGATCCTGAATTCGTCGGTCGCGCCTGACGCTCGGTTCGAGCCGACGTCGATCACGTTCGTCAATGACTCGGTGGGGGCGGTACTCGGCCGTTCGACCGCCGGGTGCCCGGCCGGCGCCGCTGGTCCCTGCACGGTCGTAGCCGGGACCACGGACTACGGGCAGTCGTGGATGAAGGTTGGCGCGCCGCCGGCGACGCCGCCCTCGGGCAGCTCAGGTGTGAGCCAGGTCAGGTTCCTGAACGGCGAGAACGGCTGGGCCTACGGGCCCGAGCTGTACGCGACCCACAGCGGGGGCGCTGCCTGGACCAAGATCACCGGGCTCGGCGGCCGGGTGATCGACCTGTCGACGATCGACCTTCGGGTGTACGCCGTCGTGGCTACCTGCTCGGGTTCCGGTTCTGACTTCGCCGGCGGCTGCACCCGGTTCTCGCTGTTCTCCTCCGCGTTCAACAGCGATGACTGGCAGCCGGTACCTGGCGTGACCAACGTGACCGTCAAGCAGCCGGTGCGGCCGGGCGGACTGCAACTCACCGGGCAGTACGGCTACCTGCTGGCCGGGTCGACGTTGTTCGCCGGATCGCCTTCTGGCGGTAGCTGGCAGCGGGTTACTCCTTCGTCGGGGCCGGTGCCCGCGTGCCTGTCCGGGTCGGCTGGGTCAGGCTCGTCCGGGGTGATCGCGCCGGGCACGAACAGCGATCTATTCTTGATCTGCCGGGGCACCTTGTATGCCTCGGCCGACGCAGGCCAGACCTGGCACAAATCCGGACCGTTCACCGGGCCGGGCAATCCCACGTCGCTGGCCGTGGCGCCTTCCAGCGGGACGCTGGTGGCGGCGACCGGGGACGGGATCTACTACTCGACCGACCAGCGGACCTGGCACCGGGCCGGCACCGGCGGCGGTCCTGGCCCGGCGGGCGGATTCAGCTTCGTCGGCATGACCACGACGACGCGGGGCGTGGCTATCCCGGCGGACGCGGGTCTGCGGGAGATCTTCATCACCAGCGACGGCGGCCTGACCTGGGCGGCCAAGGCGATTTCCTAGACCTCTCGGACCGGGCCAGGAACTCGCCCGGGCGCTCCTGACTTGGCCTTCGGAAACCAGGCGGAGAACCCGCGCCAAAGTTTGGCCCCAATTAATCTTTTAGATCTTTCTTAGTGAAGTCGCCAGCTCCTACCCGAAGCTGCTCTAGCAGGGCGAAGATGTCATCGAGCTGATCAGGCTCGTAGTCGCCCAGCCCGAACTCGGCTTCCATCAGCTTCGCCGTCGCCGCCTGGACGACCTCCCGGCCGGCCGTCGTGATCTCGGCCAGCGTCCCGCGCCGGTCCTCAGGGTTGGGCCGCCTGACCACGAGCTCGGCCCGTTCCAGCCGGTCGATCGTGTTGGTGACGCTGGTCGGGTGCACCATGAGCCGCTCCCCGATCAGGCGGAGCGGCAGGGCCCCGGTGCGGCTGAAGCTCAGCAGCACCAGCGCCTCGTACCGGGCAAAGGTCAGGTCGAACGGCCGCAGCAAGCCGTCCAGCTCGGCGAGCAGTATCTGCTGGGCTCGCATGATCGAGGTGACCGCCGCCATGGCCTTGGACTCGCCGAACCTGCGCTCCCAGATCGCGGCCGCGCGCTCGATCGGGTCGAACGGCAGATCGATCGGCTTGGGCATTGCCACAAGGTACCGGTCTGCGCCCGGATAGACACCCCTGGCCGGCCCGGTCCAGTAGACACTCCCTTTCACAGGCAGTCACGTCTTGGACACGAACGATTACAGGAAGTTATATTCCCGTGCTTGGGGAATCCGTGACCGATGCGAGATTGACGTGAGATCGAGGGGGCGATATGCGTCACGCTGCGGCGGTTAGCCCTAGCTCGGCTCAGCGCTGCCGCCCGCCGTCCAGCCCGAACTGTCCGTCGGCCCCGCTAGCTCAGGTGCTTTCCGCCGGAGTGGGAGCCAAGGACGCCGCTCGTTACCCGATCAGGCTGGCCAGCTTCCGGCTTGAGCCGCCCGCCGGCATCGGCCGGGCCGCGCTCGGAATCATCACGCCCCCGTCGCCGGCATCAGCGGTCCTGGTCGGCCTGCTGTCCGGGCGGCTGGCCCCGGCCTACGGCGAACTGCGGGTGCTCGGCCAGGACGTCAGCACTCCGGCCGGGCGGCGCGCCGTCCGGGCCGGGGTAGGCCTGGCCGCCGCCAACATCAGGACCTGGCCGACGACCACGATCCGCGGCCTGGTCGCCCGGGCCGCGCACCGCTCGGGGCAGCCCAGCCGGGACCGCGGCCTGCTGGTCGCGGCGATCTTGGATCGGCTCGACCTCGGGCCTTGGGGTGAGGTCCCGCTGCGGGCCGCACCCGAACTGGTCGCCCGGCGAGCGCGACTGGCCGCCGCCTGCGTGCACGAACCCGATCTGCTGATCGTGAACGGGCTATTTGACCAGCTGCCGGCGATCGAGCGGACCATGCTCGCCGAGATCGTCAGGGACCTGCGCCGGGACACCTCGATCGTCGCACTCGGCCGGGACGCCGACACGCTGCTGCTGTTCTGCGATCAGGTCGCGATCTTGTCCAGAGGCATCTTGATTGGCCAGTCCGGGGTCTTACCAGCGCCCGCGGTGCACCAGGTCACTGAGTTCCCGGCGCCTGATCACCTTGGACGAACCGCCCTTGTCCAGATCAGGATCGGGATGGCCGATCGCGACCGCGCCGATCGGCATGTACGCCTCAGGCACGCCGAAGTGCTCGCGGAATTTCCCGATGGCCCGGTCGAACAGGCCGAAGAACAGGGCGCCCAGGTCCTCCTCGACGGCGGCGAGCAGCATCAGCATCGCCATGAAGCCGGTGTCGATGTCCCAGTAAGGCACCGGCCAGCGCGCCTCGTCGCGGTCGGACCACCCCTTGTCCGGCCGGGCGTACCGGTCCAGGTAGACGTCCTTGCACGACAACGGCACGATCACCACGGGCGCCCGGGTCACCGGTTCGAACCTGGCCTTCAGCTTCTCGTCGTTGCCTTCGTCGAACTGGAGCTGCCAGAACGGCTGCAGCTGGTCGGGCCGATCGAGCAGGAGCAGCGCGTACCCCTGGCTGAACCCGGCCGACGGTGCCCGGTTGGCCGCCTTGAGTATCCGCTCGACGGCTTCAGGGTCGACCGGATCGGTGGTGAACGCCCGGATCATCCGCCTCTTGGCGATTACGTCATTGAATTCCACCGAGCCATCGTACGAAGGACTTACCGTAGGCTTCTTCCATGGACTGGAATCTCTACCGTTGCGGACGTATGGGGCATATCACCTATGCGCCCGATGAGCCGGCGCTCAAGAACTACATGCGCGCCGCAGCGGCCGGAGGCGAGCTGTGGCGCTGCCTGCGCTGCGGCACGTTCGTCAAGCAGGAGCCGGACGGCACCGGGCCCGCCATCGAAGCGCCGGTGGTCAAGCGCGGCAAGGAGATCAGGAGCGAGCTGATCCTGCGCTTCTTCGCGATCGAGCGGTTCATACGGTTCTTGCTGTTCGGCGGCGTCGCCTACGCGATCTGGCAGTTCGGGCACTCCAAGCAGACCATCCAGAAGGCGTTCAACAGCGACCTGCCGATCATCCGAAGCACGTTCAACCAGCTCGGCTTCAACATCGACCATTCCAAGCTACTGCTCGAATTCCGCAAGGCGCTGCACTTCAGCCAGAGCACGCTGACCCTGATCGCGGTGGGCGTCGCCCTGTTCGCGATCGTCGAGCTGGTCGAGGGCGTTGGCCTGTGGCTATCCAAGCGCTGGGGCGAGTACTTCGCGATGGTCGTGACCTCGCTCGGGCTCCCCTATGAGATCTGGGACATCCACCTGAAAGTCACCTGGACCAAGCTGCTGCTGTTCGGCATCAACCTGGCGCTGGTGGCCTACCTGGTGCTGACCAAGCGGCTGTTCGGCGCGCGCGGCGGCGCCAAGGCGTTCGAGGAATCGCTGCGCAGCGCCTCGATTTTCGACGAGGCCGCGCACGAGGCCAAGGCGGCCGGCGACGAGCTGGCCGAGCAGGAAGCCAATGCCGCGGCGGAAGCCGAAGCCGAGGCCGAAATCTCGGCGACCTAGCCTGATCCGATGACCGCGTATCCGGTGACCGCTCACCCGCTGCTGCGGGGCCTGTTCGACGACGCCTCGCTGTTCCCCCCGGCCAGCCTGAAGATGACTGCCGCCGTGGCCGCGCGCGCCAAGCACTCCGCTGCCTGGTACTCCCCCGTCTGCGGACCCTTCGTCTGCGCCGAGACCAGGCTCGGCGAGCTGCGCACCGTCCTGCAGGCCACCGGGACGGTGTCGATCGATCTGGCGCTGGTCGTGACTGCCGGGGCCGCCGCGGTAGCGGACGCGCTGGACGCGGTCGCGGCCGATCCCCGGATCAGGCTCCGGGCAGTCGAAGTACCGGCCACGGCCACCGGGGCTACCGCCGCGACGGATTCGGTCGAGGCGGTTTCGGCGGTCGCACAGGCGCTAGACAACTCGCCCCTCGCCGTGGCGGTCGGCTACATCGAACCGCCGCTAGCGGCCCTGACCGACCCCTCGATCGCGGGCCCAACGCTCACGATCATCGACAACCGGGGCTACCGGCCGAAGCTGCGTACCGGCGGCACCACGGCGGCGGCGTTTCCTGACGAGCAGACGCTGGCCGCGTGCCTGGAGGTTCTGGTCGACCGGCGGCTGCCGTTCAAATGCACCGCCGGACTGCATCACGCCGTGCGGCACACGGCCGCCGACACGGGTTTCGAGCACCATGGCTTCCTGAACGTGATGCTTGCCGTCGGAGCCGCATCGCGAGGGGCGAACCGGGCGGAGCTAGCCAAGC
This sequence comes from Streptosporangiaceae bacterium, assembly GCA_035606435.1. Classification (GTDB taxonomy): domain Bacteria; phylum Actinomycetota; class Actinomycetes; order Streptosporangiales; family Streptosporangiaceae; genus Chersky-822. Next base: position 25,036 of record DATNFM010000300.1, read on the forward strand.
TGCTAGCCGAGCGTGATCCGGTTGCCGTTGCCAGGCAGATCGGCGATCTGGACGGGATGGATGCCGACGACATCAGGTACCTGTTCACCTCGTTCGGCACCTGCAGCACCGAGGAGCCGGTCCAGGATCTGATCGCGCTCGGGTTGCTGAGCCCATAGTGGCTGAGCCCATAGTTGCTGCCCGCCGGGGATGCCGGCTCTGGGAAGATGCAGTGAACTAGTCAACACCGCCAAGGAGGGCACGCAGTGGCGCTGCCGGCTGCCTGCGACTGGCTTGAGGTCCCCGACGGTCACCCATTCGGGTTGCAGACGCTGCCGTACGGGTCATTCAGCAACGCCCATCATCCGGCCCGGCGCCGAGTCGGCGTGGCGATCGGTGACAAGGTTCTCGATCTCACCACCGCGGTCGAGCGCTTGGTCCCTGGCCGGGCCGCCGACTTCAGCGGCGGCAACCTCGATCGTTTCCTCGCCGCCGGCGACGCGGCCTGGGCCCAGGTCAGGGCCGACCTGCTCGCCTGGCTCAGCCAGGACCACTTCCGCAGCGCGCTGGAAGACCTGCTGGTGCCCGCCGACAGCGTCACCATGCACCTGCCGTTCACGGTCGCCGACTACGTCGATTTCTACGCCTCGCAGCAGCACGCGACCAACGTCGGCCAGATGTTCCGTCCAGGCGGAGAGGCCCTGCAGCCCAACTGGCGCCACCTCCCCGTCGGTTACCACGGCCGCGCCGGCACCGTCCTGATCTCCGGCACTCCGATCCGGCGCCCGTGCGGCCAGACCAAGCCGACCGCCGCGACCAAGCCGGTGTTCGGGCCGTCCCGCAGGCTCGACTTCGAAGCGGAACTGGGCTTCGTCGTGGGCGTGGAATCCATCACCGGCGAGCGGGTTCCCGCCAGCCGCTTCCGCGAGCACGTCTTCGGCGCCTGCCTGGTCAATGACTGGTCGGCGCGAGACATCCAGGGCTGGGAGTCAGCCCCGCTCGGGCCATTTCTCGGAAAATCATTTGGCACAACGCTTTCCCCGTGGATAGTCCCGTTGGCGGCCCTCGAGCACGCCCGGGTCAGGCCACCGAGCCTGGACACCGAACTGGTCGATTACCTCGCCGACTCTGGCGACTGGGGATTCGATATCGATTTCGAGGTCACGATTAACGGGCACGTAGTTTCCAGGCCGCCGTATTCGACAATGTTCTGGAGTCCGGCCCAGATGCTCGCGCACCTGACCGTTAACGGGGCCAGCCTGCGCACCGGCGACCTGTTCGCCTCTGGCACGGTCAGCGGACCGGCGCCAGATCAGTACGGCTCCCTGATCGAGCTCGCGTGGGCCGGCCGCCGGCCGCTCACGCTCGGTGACGGCAGCACCCGCAGCTGGCTCGAGGACGGCGACGAAGTCCGCATCAGGGCTACCGCCGCTGGTCAGGACGGCACCCGGGTCGGCCTCGGCGATGTCCATGGTCAGATACTCCCCGCCTGGATCCCTGAGCCCGGCCTGCCCTAGATCGCTACGTCGTCAGCGGATCGACGACTACGATGACGATTACGCTGATTACTCGGGGAGACGCCACTAATGTCAGGGCAGCAGGAGCGATGGGGTGAGCTGAACGATTTCGACCAGCTTGATCCGCGCGACAGCACCCTCGAACTCTCTGGTCTCATCGACCGCATGCAGCGGCAGGCCCGGGCTTCTTCCGGTGGCGGCGAAAATCGCGGACGCCACAACAACAGCAACATAGAAAACCTCACCGAAAATAGCCTTCAATACGGAAATAACGTCAGCAGGGCTGTTTCGCACCTGACTGATTCCCAGACCACGCTCCCCCATCAACGCCCGGCTGGACCCGTTCCGCCCGGCCCGGCAGCGGCCGACCCCACCCGGCCCCGGTCCTCGGAGTTCGATGGCCCGAGCGACGATCGCCCTCCAGGGAGGAACGGCCGACACCGCGACGACGACGCACAGGACTCGCTCGAAGATCGGCAGCCTCGCCGACCCAGCTATGGCGACGGCGCAGGCCGCACGATCTACGACCAGACCCGGGGCGACTACGAACTCGACCGTGCTCGGCGCGATCAGAGTCGTAGGCCTCCAGGCAGCGGCACTCACGCCACCCCGCCGCGCGACTCGTTCGAGCCCCCGGACTCCTACCGCCCGAGCCATCCCCCGCCGCGCCCGTACTCAGAGCCCAATGGCCAACCCGACGCTGTCAGTCAGGGCCGCCACAGCGGCGCCAGTCACGATGGCGCCAGTCACGATGGCGCCAGTCACGCGGCCAGCGCCCAGTTCGAGTCGCGCAACCCCTATGACGTTCCTGACCCTTATCGCTTCACGCGCAGCGGCAGTCATTCCGTGCCAGAAGTCCATCGCCCAGGCCATGAGCCACTCAGGGCCGCCGAGCCATCCAGTGCTCCCGAAGCCGTAAGCTCCCCCGAGCCGGAGCGACGGAGCCGACCAGGACCCGAGCCAGCGTTTGAGCAGCGAATTCAACCTCGGCCCGAGTTTCGGCAGATGCCAGAGCCACCGGAGCCGGAGCCACCGGAGCCGGAGCCGCAACCGGAGCCTGAACCAGATCGTGAGCCAGAGGCAGAGCTTGAGCCAGATGCTGGCCCGGAGCCCGAGCCGAAGCCAGAGCCACAACCCGCGAATCTAGCGATCGCGGAACCATCTGCATCCGAACCGGCCGCGTCAGACCCGACCCCGGAGCGGCCACCAAATCCAGGGCCAGCCCCGGATCCAGTGCCAGTGCTCGCGGCTCCGCCTGCGCCGATGAGCGCCGACGTGGCCCCCGTCCAGCCACCACCAGTCGCGAGCTTCCAGCCGACCGAACCGCCGGCACCGTGGTCCCGCGCCGATCTCAGGCAACGGCTAGAACGCCTGCCCTTCGGACACCCGTCCTCGCCTTATCACGTCGACGGTGAGCGCAAGCCCCCGCCGCACCGGCTCAAGCACCTTGAACTCGCGCCGCCGACACCCAACCGCTTCGCTGCCTCGGCCGCCAGGGCTCTGGCCGATGAACCGACCGGCGCGCCGCCGGTAGCCGACGACGAACCGGGCTTCGGGATCTCGATCGCGGCCGAGGACGCCGAATCCGACCAAGCGCAGGACTTGCCGGCTCCGCAGTCTCACCTCGACGGGTCCTGGTCCTGGGGCTCGGCCAGCCTCACCGCCGATCAGGTTCGAGTGGCCAATGATGCCTATGACCGGTTCCGCTCGGCTGAGGGGCGCAGCCTCTTCGGCGGCTACAGCGCCGACGGTCTGACGCCCACGCTCCGGGACGTGGCCGCGAATCTGGAGCACGGCGGCCTCGCACCAGACACCGAGCAGACCGCGCTGGTCGATCCCGATACCTTCAAGGCGCGGTTCTCCGACATGTTGCGGCGGTATCCGGACCGAACCATCGATCGGCTGGCTCGCCGGGTACCGGGCGCGATCTCCTATGCTTTCGTCTTCGACAGCGAGCGGTATTCCGGTGACATCTGGACCGTCCAGGACGCGCTGGCAGACCAGGGCTTCCAGATGCTCGCCCGCCGGAACGACTGGAACAATGCGGCCAATCGGTGCGTCGCCACCATGTGGCAGGACCCATCCCACGACGTGCCGTTCCAGGTGGAGTTCCACACCACGGCCAGCCTGGAGGCGCAGGAACTGGCCAGGACCTCAGCGAACTTGATCAGCGATCCGCGGATCCCGTCGGCCGACGCGGTTCATCTGCAGGCTGATCTGGCGGCTGCCTGGGCCGCCCTCCCCGCCCCGCCAGGGAACTCGGAGATCCGCAACTACCGCCGCGAGAACGGCGGCCCTTCCCCGCGCTAGCTAGCCGGCCGGCCGCGCGTGGCCACCTGATCGAAGTACTCCCTGATCAGCGGCCCCGGCCCGGCATGGTCCCGGGGGGACCGAGCGTCGCCCGCTCGGGCGCGTGCGGCCGATGCCCGGAATGGGCGGTCTGGCCGGTCCGCTAGCGTTCCCAGGCTGCGGGTCAGGGACGTCTTAGCCCGGATTAGGGACGTCTTAGCCCTGGTTAGGACGTCTTAGCCCTGGTTAGCGCAAAATTTTGCCGGTTTTATCCCGGTTCCGAGGTCCGTAACCCGGGCTAAGGGCGCGTAACCAGGGCTAAGACGTCCCTAATCCGGGCTAAGACAGCGTCACCAGGGCCAGGCGGCATCGGCGGGACGCGTCCGCGGCTGTTCCCGCAGGGACGGGCCTATCTCCCGGCTAGTACGCACCTCTATCCTCACGCAAGAAGAAGCACGCAGGTCAGCGGATCGCGATCACGGAGATTCCATGATCATGATCAAAGTCAGGTACCGCCGCGAGAACGGCGGCCCTTCCCCGCGCTAGCTAGTTGGCGTCGTCCGGGCCGCCGCGCGTGGCCACCTGATCGAAGTACTCCCTGATCAGCTGCCGCTGCCGGTCGCTCACCTGCTGAAAATGCTTAGCCAGCGCATCCTCGCCGATCGCCTCCGCTGTTAGGTACAGATCCTTGATCTGATCCAGCTTGAGGTCCTCTGGTGACTCCGGGTCCGGTTCTGGCTCCGGCACGGGTGGTGGCTTCACCGGCGGCGCTGGCTTGCGGTCAAGTGGCTCGAACGGGGCACGGATCCGCTCCGCGGGCACCGCGGGTTCTGGCTTGGGCATGTCCGGCGTGATCACCGGTATCGGAGCCGTGTCGTCGTCGGGGCCAACGTCCTCCCCCCCGTCGACGATCACCGTCCCGACCGGAACCGAAGCCGCCGGAACCGGGGGTGCTGGCACCGGAGCTACTGGCACAGCAGCTACCGCGGGCTGTGGATCGGGAAGCTCGGGCGGGTTCGCCGGCAACTCCGGAGCCGGGGGCAGCTTGATCGACCCGCTCGGGCTAGCTACCTCGGGTCTGGGCGCCAACTTCGGCTGGGTCGCAGCGGACGGCGCCTCGGCCGCCACCTTGGGCTCAACCGCAATCGGCTCAACCACGATCGGCTCAACCACGATCGGCTCGGCAGCACTCGGCCCGGCAGCACTCGGCCCGGCCGTCAGCGCCGGCGGCGGACCGACCGGCTTAGGAGCCGGTACTTGCTGAGCCGTGGTGCTGGTGGTCGGTGGCTCGCCCGGACGCACGTCACCTTCGTACCTGGCCGAACCGTTTCCGGCGTAGCCGTCCGGAGTCCAGCGCGGATCCCAGCCAGGCGGTGGACCGTCCGGCGGGAACCGGCGGTCCTGCGGGTAACGTCCGCCTTGCGGGTACCCGCCAGGCGCCATCATCGGATCGGCCGGCCCGAAGTCCGGCCGGCGAGCGGCTGGATCGGCTGCCCACCGCCGGTCCTCCCAACCCGGCGGCATCCGGCCGTCAGGCCCAGGACCTGGACCGGGACCGCCCCAGCCTGGCCTGCCCCGGCCGTCGCCGGGTCGCGGCGGATAGCCGCCCTGATAGCCGCGCGGGTCGTAACCCGGCCGCTGTTGATAGCCATTGCCGCGGTACTCCGGCGGAGGCGGAGGCGGAGGCCCGTAGTCGTAGCCACCTGCTGGTGGCGGACCGTACCCATCGGCTCCTGGCGGATACCCCGGCGGACGCCGACCGTCACCGCGATAAGTGGGCGGACCGTACTGACCAGGCGCCGGTGCCGGACCGTAGCCGCCGCCATCGCGGTATCCGTAGGGTCCAGGCCCATGGCCGCCCTGGCCATAGCCGCCCTGACCGTAACCCTCAGGGCCATAACCGGGACCGTAGCCAGGCGGTGGTCCATACCCACCTGGACCAGACCCTGGAGCGTACCCGTTACCGGGCTGGTAGCCGTTATCGGCTGGACGGTAGCCAGGATCGGGCCGGTGTCCGTTGCCAGGCCGGTCGCCTGGCCCGTAACCACCGCCTGGTCCGTACCGATCCTGGTAGCCGTTGCCGGGCGGCCGGTAACCACGATCGCCCGGCCCGTAGGCCTCACCCGGCCGGAAGTCGCCAGGCGGCGGCCGGTACCCGTCACGTGGCGGGTAGCCGCCCCGAGGCGGATATCCGGGGGGATACTGGCCCCCAGGCGGGGGACCGTACCCGTTGCCAGGCGGACCGTAGCTATTGGGCGGCGGACCCTGCGGATAGGACGGTCGCGGCGGCCGGTCTTCCGGCCATTGCTGAGGCTGGCCGCCAGGCGGCTGCGGCATCCGATGCGGTGGCGGCAGCGGACGGCCAACCAACGGGTCGCCCGAGCGCATGTCGCGATGTCCCGAGCCAAACTCCGGTAGCGGTTCTGGACCAGACCAGACCCGATGAACCTCAGGCTCCGATTGCTGCGGAGTCGATTGCTGCGGAGCCGGCTGTTGCTGGACCGGCGGCTGCTGAAGAGGCGGTTGCTGGTGAACTGGCGGCTGATGAACTGGCGGCTGGTGAACTGGCACCTGATGAGCCGACGGCCGTTCCGCGTCCTGCCAGATCCGCTCGGCCTCAGGCTCATGCCAGGCCGACTGGCCCGGCGGCGGGGACGATGGCGGCTGGGGCGGCATCGACTGCGGCGCCGGGTGTGGCGGCGCAGGGTGTGGCGGCGCAGGGTGTGGCGGAGGAGCTGCCGACTGGCTCGAGACCCCGGGTGCGTCCCGGCGCACCTGCTCGGCGCTCGGGGGCTCCTGCACGAACTGCTGCGACGCGAACTGCTGGGACGCGAACTGCTGAGGCGCGAACTGCTGGGACGCGAACTGCTGGGACGCGAACTGCTGAGGCGCGAACTGGTGGTCCTGGCGGAACGGCTGTCCCGGTGACTCCTGCCACACCGGCGGGCCGCCCGGCACCTGACCACCCGGCACCTGACCACCCGGCATCGGCTGGCCCGGCGGCACCGGACGGGAATGAGGCGCCTGCGGTCCACCCGGCGGCTGCCAAATCGATTGCCCCTGCGACTCTGAGCGCGTCTGCTGCCCACCCGGCGCCTGCCCGGCCGCAGGCGGCTGCCACACCGACTGCCCCTGCGCCGACTCCGGTCGCACCTGCTGCCCGCCCGGCGCCTCTGGCCGCGCCGGCTGCCCACCGGTCGAAGGCTGCCACACCGACTGCCCCTGCGACTCCGGTCGCACCTGCTGCCCGCCCGGTCCCTGCTGCCCAGCCGGAGGCTGCCAGACCTGCCGGACCTGAGACTCAGGCCGCGGCCGAGGCTGAACGCGCGGATCGGCCGACGAGCGCGGCTCGCGCCTCGGCAGCGGTGGCGGCACCTCGGCCCCCGGCCGCGAATCAGCCTGCACTCGCGGCTCGGCCTGCACTCGCGGCTCGGCCTGCACTCGCGGCTCGGCCTGAACTCGCGGCGACTCGGCCGGAACCCGAGGCTCCGAATGCCCCCGCGCCTCAGCCGACCCGGGAGGTGCCGCCGGCCGGGTCCGCTGCGGCAACACCGGCTTCACGGACTGGACCGAGCGAAATGGCGTCATCCATTCGTCGGTCTCGGTGGCCGGATTGCCGTTGCCTGAACCCACATAGCCCTCGTCGAAGGCCTGGCGGTCCTGGACGTGCTCGTCCTGGCCAGGCTTACGCCGACTCCTGCGTGCCCCGGCCATACCTAGACAAACTCCCCGCGCGAAGTACAACCTGCCCGAGCTGACAAGGCTGCCCGCACCGACAAGACCAGTACCTCCGCACAGCTGGCTCGGGTCGCAATCCCCGGCGACCAAGTCCAGACGCAGCGTATGAAGACCTATGCCACGGACCGCGCCCCGCCAGTCAGGGTCAGGCTATTAACCGTCTAACGATGTCATGTGCCACAGGTCCCCGCAACCGATCCGCCCGAGGGCAGCAAGGTAGTGGCGCGAGTACATGATTGAGGTGAGAGTGACACCTGTGACAGCGAGAACAATATCAACCTAATCGGCCAGACCATCAGTTCACCCGTCGGCTAACGTTGTCGCCACAGCACAGATCCGTCAGCAGATCCGATAGCACCGGAGGGGACCATGACGAACCAGGTGAAATACGTCCTCCAAGAATCGGAGATGCCACGCGAGTGGTACAACATCATCCCCGATCTGCCCTCGCCTCCTCCGCCGCCGCTGCACCCGGGCACCCGCGAGCCGGTCGGACCGGACGCGCTCGCACCGCTGTTCCCGATGGCGCTGATCCTCCAGGAAGTATCTGGCGACCGGCACATCGCGATCCCCGAACCAGTCCTGGACGTCTACCGCCTGTGGCGGCCGACCCCGCTGTACCGGGCCCGCCGGCTGGAGAAGGATCTCGGCACGCCAGCCAAGATCTACTACAAGTACGAGGGCGTCAGCCCGGCTGGCTCGCATAAGCCGAACACCGCCGTCCCGCAGGCCTATTACAACGCCGAAGAGGGCATCAGGAAGCTGACCACCGAGACCGGAGCCGGCCAGTGGGGCACCGCGCTGTCGTTCGCGTGCGCGCTCTTCGGGATCGACCTCGAGGTCTGGATGGTGCGGTCGTCGTATGACCAGAAGCCGTACCGCAAGATGCTGATGGAGACCTACGGCGCGACCGTGCACGCCAGCCCGTCCGACGTCACCAACGCGGGTCGGGCGATCCTGGAGGCCAACCCCAACTCGACCGGCAGCCTCGGCATAGCGATCAGCGAGGCCGTCGAGGTGGCGGGCAGCAACGAGGACACCAGGTACTCACTCGGCAGCGTGCTCAACCACGTGCTCATGCACCAGACGGTCATCGGCGAAGAGGCGATCAAGCAGCTCGCCCAGGCCGGCGACACGCCGGACGTGATCGTGGGCTGCACCGGCGGCGGCTCGAACTTCGGCGGCCTGGTGTTCCCGTTCCTGCGCGAGAAGCTGGCCGGCCGGATGAACCCAGTCATCCGGGCCGTCGAGCCAGCCGCCTGCCCGTCGTTTACGAAGGGCAAGTACGCCTATGACTTCGGCGACACCGCCGGATTCACCCCGCTGCTGAAAATGCATACCCTCGGCCATGAGTTCATCCCGGACCCGATTCATGCCGGAGGGCTGCGTTATCACGGAATGTCGCCCTTGCTCTCACATATCTACGAGCTGGGGCTGATGGAGGCAGTGGCCAAGCCGCAATCGGAATGTTTCGCGGCCGGCCTGCGCTTCGCGCGCACCGAGGGCATCGTGCCCGCGCCCGAACCCACGCACGCGGTGGCCGCCTGCATCGAAGAGGCGCTGCGCTGCAAGGAAACCGGTGAGGAAAAGGTCATCCTGACGGCGCTGTGCGGCCACGGCCTGCTCGACCTGCAGGCCTACGGCGACTACCTGGCCGGCGCGATGAAGGACCTCGACCTGTCCGAACAGGCGCTGGAGAAGGCACTGGCCGGACTGCCCGCAGGCGTCTAGTCCGCAGGCGTCTAGCCCGCAGGCGTCTAGCCCAAAGGTCTGATAAGCCGTCAGAAGGATGTCCCGGCGGCCGGTAAACCGGCCGCCGGGACATTTGCGTCTGATAGGCATGAGACTCCGACACTCTCGCCGGGCAGCTCCGGTCATCGTCGCGACCCTAGCGGTCGCGAGCTTGGCTTTCCCGGCTACAGCCTCAGCCCACCAATCCACGGCATCACGACCGGTCAAGATGCCCGCGGGACCAACCTTCTCCCGGCCTGCGTTGCCCGCCGGCCAGCGATACGCTTGCCCGGCACCGACGAGGACCGGCCAGATGACCTGCCTGTCGATCATCGGATCGAGCACCCGCTCGACCGCCAGGAGCGCAGGCCAGCAAGCCAAATTCGCCGGCTACGGCCCGGCCGACCTGCTTAAGGCCTATGGCCTGACCGCGGCAGCGGCCCGAAGGATAAGCGCGGGTTCACCGAATCAGCGTGGGGACCGCCACCTACCGGCGAAGGGACCGGCTCTGGTTGCTCAATCTCGGCGGCCAAGGCACCCTGGCAGCACGCCGACGACACCGAGCCAAGTGGCTGCCTGAATCGCACGGAAGGCGACGTCGCCGCCGTCGCCGACCCGAAGACCGGTGTCTTCGTGACCGACACCTTCGATCAGCCAGGCCACCTCGTGGTCGGTGGGACAAGCGTCGCCACGCCGATCATCACCAGCATCTACGCACTGGCAGGCACGCCCACGCCGGCCACCTATCCGGCCGAGTATCCCTACTTGCACCCGCAGCATCTGATCGACATCACCAGGGGCAGCAACGGCGTGTGCGACCCGAACCGCCAGTACCTGTGTAACGCCCTGCCCGGCTACGACGGCCCGACCGGCCTTGGCACTCCTGACGGCACCTCCGCCTTCACCGACCACGGCGCCCAC
>DATNFM010000301.1:0-6167 GCA_035606435.1 Streptosporangiaceae bacterium
GCCGACGGCACTGGCCTGGCCACTACCAGGCTGTCCGACGTGGACGGCTCGTTCGGCCGCGCCTGGCAGACCCTGCTCGTCGCCCCGAGGCCCGCGCGCTAGCCCACGTGCGCCGCGATCTCCCGGGCGCACTCCAGCGCCTCGGTTCGCGTCGTGTCCACCCGCAGGTCATAGCTCACCCCAAGATGGACAACCTCGGTCTGCGACGCGGCCAGTCCGGGAACTCGATCACCCCGAGCTAGCTCTCGCTCGGCCGCTACGGCAACCTCACACAAGACGCCCACCCAGAGCACCTCAAGCCCGTCAAGCGCGTCCTGCCATCGCCGCTGGGACGCCGCGCTGCTAAGGAACACGTCGTCCACGAGGACCCGGGCGCCAGCCCGCACCATGGCCGCGACCCCAGCGGAAAACGCGACCTCCAGCCGCCGGAAGACGGGATCGATCACGACCGTCCCGTCGGCGGCGAACGTAAGTCCGGTGGCCGACACCGGTGACGGCACCGAGTCGACTGGCAGGGACCAGATCAGCGTGTCGATGCCCAGGACGATCCAGGGCTCGGGCAAGATCGCCTGCAGGCACCGGGCGATTCCGGTCTTACCCGAACTCGACGTGCCGTTGAGCACAATCACCTGAGTCGTCACCGCGTCACAGTACCTGCGTGAACAGTTCTCAAGGCAGACGTTCCGGCCTGACAGCCGCCGTTCACCTATTGATCACGCGGGTGCGGATACCCTGACTGGAGCCCGCAGATCGTGGGCCTTGAGTTTCAGGAGGGAAATTAGCTAAATGACCGCCATCGAGCTGCAGGGCGCTTACAACGTCCGCGATCTCGGCGGCTTGCGTACCAAGGACCGGCGGATCAGCCGGCCGGGCGTCATCTACCGTGGCGACTCACTGGACGGCATCACCCCAGGTGATGCCAAGATCCTGTTCGACAAGCTAGGCATCGGCACCATCATCGACTTGCGTACGAAAGCTGAGACAGAACAAAAAGAACTGCACCTTCCCGTCGCTAGGTACCGCTTCTCCGTGCTCGTGGAGGGCCGGCTCGGACACGAGCCGTTCCCGTCCGACGATCCGGTCGAGCTGGCCAAGGTGTACGTGAGCAACATCGACGGTGGCCGTGCCGCCGTCAAAGGCACCTTCGACCTCATCGCGACCAATCTGCAAGCCGGGGTCGCGACCCTGTTCCATTGCGCGGCTGGCCGCGACCGGACTGGCATCATGTCCGCGTTGCTGCTCGGCCTGGTCGGCGTCACCGACGGCCAGATCGCGATGGACTACGTGCAGAGCAACCGCAATGCCCGCCGCGTCACCAAGCGACTGGCGGAGAACCCGCTGTACGCCAACGGCGACAACAAGGACCGCGAGGTCATCCTCCTGGACGAGCGCACGATCCTCGGGTTCATGCGCCTGCTCAGGGAGCGGTTCGGCGGCCCGCGCGAGTTCTGCCTGGACAGCGGTGTGTCCCCCGAGACGATCGCTGTCATCGAGGAGAAGTTCGTAATCTCCCCGCCCGACATCGTCGCGGGCAACCGTCATCCCTGACCGCGCAACCCCGCCGCGCTGGACCCCGGCGTCGCCTCCGGCCGCAGCGCCGGGCCCGACCCCAGCCTCTGGCGGCCGGTCGGCCGGCAATGGCTCCACGTCGGCCACATCGAGCGCCGCCCGCAGCCGACCGGCCGGAATCGCAGCCGCTGCGTCGCGACCGGGCTCAGCGGCGGATCCGGCGGTCGTGGCGCCGGACCCTTCGATCTGGCAGTTGCCGTCCCTGCGCGAGGAGATCGCTCATGCTCAGGCTGGCCTGTGCGTGCTGACCGGCGGTCAGACAGGCGTGGACACGCTCGCCGGCCAAGCCGCCCTCAAGGCCGGACTCGCCGTCCACCTGGTCTTTCCGCTCGGCCTGCGCCAGGAAGACGGTCCGCTCACGCCAGCCCGGCGCTCCGAACTCGCCGGTGCGACCGTGCACGAACTCGCCAGCCCGGACTTCAGGCTGCGTACCTGGACCTGCTCCTTCCTCAGCGACGCGATCATCCTGCTGGACCCAGCCGGCGGCGACGGCTGCCAGGAGACCATCCACGCGGCCAGGCATCTTGGCCGACCGCTACTCGATCTCACCTCCTTCACTGAAATTCCTATGGGGAAAAATTTGCGGGAGTTGAATCGCCTGCCAGAGCTAATCATGCAATGGGCCACTGACAATGAAGTGCGCGTGCTGATGTTCGCGGGCTGCCGGGCCAGCCTGCTGGCTGCTCACGGCCAAGCGCCGAGCCTGCGAGCCACGCTCGACGAGATCGCCTCGACGCTCGCCACGGCCTGACGGGCCTGAGGCCGCGCGGAGCTCGACTTGGCGCTGGCCGGGCGGCTACCTGACCGGCCGCAGGCGAAGGTTCTTGACCGGCCTCAGGCTGGGACGGATTGACCGGCCTGGCGAAGGGTCTCTCGACCGGCCTCAGGCTGGGACGGATTGACCGGCCTGGCGAAGGGTCTCTCGTTCAGGCTGGGACATCTCGGTCAGCCTCAGGCTGGGCGTTGCTTGACCGGGCTCTGGCCGGTCTGGATGTCAGTCGTCTGGGGGTGCCCCCCAGTCCACGTCCACCTTCTCGGCCTCGTCAGGATGCCGCTCCAGCCACTCCCTGGCGAACGGGCAGACCGGGACGACCGTCAGCCGGTCCTTGGCCGCCCAGTCGACCGCCGCCTTGACCAGCCGACCGCCGACGCCATGGCCGGACAGGGACTCTGGCACTCCGGTGTGCACGAGCACGAGCCGGTCGGCCTTTCGTCGGTAGACAAGTTCGGCCACGGAACCGTCGATCACGATCTCGAACTTGGATTTACCGTGGCCGTCAACAACGCGCGAAACGTCGCTCATGACCCCATGTTCGCACCGCTAGGCAAGAGCTTTGAACGGTCAGTTATCCGGGCCTGCTCCGCGGTGGGCCGCCAGCAGGATCTCCGCGCCAACCGGCACGAACCCAGCCGCAAGAAACGCCCGCACGCTCGCCGCGTTACCCGGCGCCACCTGGGCCCACAGATCCGTGCCCTCGGGCGCCAGATGACGGGCAGCGAGCGCCAGCCGGCGGCCGAGCCCCTGACCCCGCCGGTCCTCATCGACCTCGATAGCCGTCTCCAGCCGCCCGGCGACGCCCCGGCCGAGGAGCACCACGCCGCCGTCGGCCTGCCAGACCGCGACCTCATCCCGGTAGTTCAGCGCCCTGAGCACGCGCGCGTGCGTTGACTCCAGCTCGGGTTCCAGTTCGATCGGCGGCGGTCCGGGCAGCGACTCGGCGACGCTGAGCATGTCGATGCTGCCGGGGCGCCGGTTCGTCGCCTGGCCTAGGGTCGAGAGGAAAGTTGGGCTCATCGGCCCGGCCAGGTCGCCGGGCGGCAGTTGGCTGACCACCCAGTCCGGGTCGGCATCGGTGAAGATCACCGCGTGCGCGGTGAACCCGATCACCCCGGCGTCGCGCTCCGACGGCTGCGGCAGAACCGTCACGCCGCCGTCGGCTGGCGGAAACTGTCCAGCGGCCGCATCGGTCAGTATGCGCCCGAGCACCGCCGCGTGCAGCAGCCTTCCGCCGTGCCGCTCGTGCTGCTTACTGTCCATCGCCCGCCTATCGCCCCGTGCTGCCTCGGTTACCACGGGGAAAGTTCGTTGTGGCGGCAGCCACAACGAACTTTCCCGGTCATTACTGGCTTGAGTTGCCTGGCTGCTAACGATAGGCCGAAATGCCGGTTATGGCCTGGCCTAGGGCAAGGGTGTGGATCTCTTCTGTGCCTTCGTAGGTGAGCACGGACTCGAGGTTGTTGGCGTGCCGGATGACCGGGTACTCGAGCGTGACGCCGTTGGCGCCGAGGATCGTCCTGGCCTGACGGGCGATGTCGATCGCGGTCCGGACGTTGCACATTTTGCCGAGGCTCACTTGCTCGGGCGTGATCTTGCCTGCCTCCTTGAGCCGCCCGAGATGCAGCGCGAGGAGTTGCGCCTTCTGCAAGTCGGCCAGCATCCAGGCGAGCTTGCTCTGGGTCAACTGGAAGCCGCCGATCTTCCGGCCGAACTGCTCGCGGGTAACCGCGTACTCCGTCGCGGCCTCCAGGCAGGCGCGAGCCGCGCCTGTGGCGCCCCAGACGATGCCGAACCGGGCTTCGGACAGGCACGACAGCGGGCCCTTCAGGCCGGTCACACCGGGCAGCACGGCGTCAGCCGGGAGACGCACGTCGTCGAAATGCAATTCCGAAGTGATAGAAGCCCTGAGCGATAGTTTCTTATGAATATTGTTTGAAGTGAAGCCGCGAGCGCCCCGCGGTACCACGAACCCCCTGATGCCTTCCTCGGTTCCGGCCCAGACAACGGCCACATCCGCGATTGACCCGTTGGTGATCCACATCTTGGAACCCGAGAGGACCCAGTCGGAGCCGTTTTTGGTGGCGCGGGTCTTCATGCTGGACGGGTCGCTGCCGTGATCGGGTTCGGTGAGGCCGAAGCAGCCGATGGCCTGGCCCGCCGCCATGCGGGGGAGCCACTCGTTCTTCTGGTCCTCTGAGCCGTACTTCCAGATGGGGAACATCGCCAGCGAGCCCTGGACCGACACCAGGCTGCGCAGGCCGGAGTCGGCCGCCTCCATCTCGCGGCAGGTGACTCCGTACGCGATCGGCCCCATTCCGGCGCAGCCGTACCCTTTCAGGTGCATTCCGAGCAAGCCGAGCTGGCCTAGTTCGGGGACGAGGTCGGTGGGCAGCGTTCCGGCCTCGAACCAGTCGGCGATGTGCGGCATGATCCGATCCGCCGCGAACTTGCGGACCGTGTCGCGGACGAGTCGCTCCTCGTCGCTCAGCTCATCATCGATCTTGAGCAGGTCACTGCCGACTGGCTCGGTGGAGCGGGGCATGGCGCGGTCCTTTCTGCTTGCTCTGCGGCCAGCGTATGCGGGTGCGGATTAGCGGACGCGGGCGCGGGTAGGCGTATGCGGACGGCCCGGCATCAGTGCTTGGCCGGTGTGGAAGACCGACAATGCGGAATGATGACGTTATGAGCAATATCAGTAACGGCAAGGTACTCGTGCGGAACCGGGACAACCGCATCATCGCCGGGGTCTGCGCCGGATTGGCCGACTACCTCGGCATGGACGTGAACGTGGTCAGGCTGCTCGTTGCGGTAGTCACCGTGTTCACCGCCGGAACCGCGATCCTGGCGTACTTGGTCGCCTGGGCCGTGATCCCCGAGGAGGGGCAGAAGTCTTCGATCGCGGAAGATCTGATCAACAAGAACCGGTCGAACTGACTGCTATCCTCGGTGTGGCCGAGCGGGCGCGGGCCGGTTCCAGGCGCGGTTGGTGATCCGCTTTGCTGACAGTGCCGAACCTGCCCTATGCTGAGTCGGTCCCCGACGGCGGACGCCACGGGCAAGACGGCGGGTGACCGCCTAGCCCCCATCGTCTAGCGGCCTAGGACACCGCCCTTTCAAGGCGGCGGCGCGGGTTCGAATCCCGTTGGGGGTACGGCTGACTTAGGTCGGCAAAGATCGGCAGTAGCGCGTAAGATCTCAGAGCGCCCTGCACAGCCGGTTGCGGTACAGCTGGTTGCCGCACCGCCGGTCGCGGAGCGGTGTGAGGGTTCGGTAGATTAGTACAGCTTGGTCCTGTAGAGCAGCTAGGAGTGCTCGCCACCCTGTCAAGGTGGAGGTCGCGGGTTCAAATCCCGTCAGGACCGCCCGGTCGGCTTCGTTGAGCTGGTGCCGGCCTAAGGTCAGGTAGCTCAGTTGGTACGAGCGTCCGCCTGAAAAGCGGAAGGTCGGCGGTTCGACCCCGCCCCTGACCACTCCTTCTTCGAGCAAAGCGCAGCCCTCTCACCTGCATAAATAGCAGGAAGAGAGCGAATGTCATGACGACGGCAGCGCTTCAGAATTCCAAGATCCCCACTGAATCCCCACAACCGCGTCCGGCGAAGGCCGAGGCTCGGGCTTCTGGCACGTCATCGCGGCCGTCTGCTGATCGCAGAGCTGAGCGAATTAGTGGTCCCGCAAGCACGCCGACACCCAGACCTGGCTGTGCCGCAAGTACCTCGCCCCCGTCATCAGCCACCTGCGGTGCGAAGACATCCGCCAGGCCGACATGCAAGCCGCCGTCAACAACGCGCCGACCGCCGGGGAAGGAGACCGGGTCGCCCGT
>DATNFM010000302.1:0-32806 GCA_035606435.1 Streptosporangiaceae bacterium
ACCGCCGATATGAGCCGCGGTCTCGTCAGAAAGAGCTTTCGATCAAGGGACCGTCGTGAGCCCGAGCGCGAGTGGGCTGCCCTGAGGCTGCTGGCCGAGTTCGCGCCCGGGTTGTCGGCTGAGCCGATCGGCGCCGACCTCATCGGCCAGCCTCGGGCGATCTCGTCCTGGGTCACGGAGACCCGAACCTGTCCAACTACCTCTCGGACGGCACCGGCATCCGGATCGTGGACTTCGAGGATTCCGGCCCGAGCAGTCGCGCTTTCGAGCTCGCGATCCTGGTCGAGCATTGTTCCGCGTGGGCTGAGTCCGAGCTTGACGCCGCCGCGTTCACGGCGCGGTTTGACCTGTCCGGACCCGATCTCGTCGCCCTTCGCGAATACCGTCGGCTGGCGGCTCTGTACTGGCTGATCAAGCTCCGGCCAGGAGACAGCCGCCCACCGGACCGCCGTTACAGCGCGGACGCGATCGACGGCCAGGCCCGGCGCCTGCTCACCCTGCTCGGCTGACAACGGGGCCGAGCACCCCTAGCCCTCCACCGAGCCCCCAGCTCCGGCTGGGAGAGACTAGAGGGATGAAGAGCGCTGACTTGCTGATCGACGGCCTTGACCGAGTCCGCGAAGTGGTGCGCGACGTGGCCAGCGGCCTGACCGCTGCACAGCTCGCCTACCGCCCGGGCCCGAAGGCCAACTCGATCGGCTGGCTGATCTGGCATCTGACCCGGGTCCAGGACGATCATCTCGCCGACGCCGGCGGCTACGACCAGGTCTGGATGAAGGACGACTGGGCCGGGCGGTTCGGACTGCCTTCGGACTACACGGCAACCGGCTGGAGCCACGACCCCGGGCAGGTGAGCGAGATCAGGCCGCCGTCGCCGGACGTGCTGATCGATTATCACGACGCCGTGCACGCAAGGTCGGTCTCCTACGTCCGCACGCTCACCGACGCCGACCTGGACCGGATCGTCGACGAACGCTGGGATCCCCCGGTGACGCTTGGCGTCAGGCTGATCAGCGTCATCGACGACGACGCCCAGCACGCCGGGCAGGCGGCTTACGTGCGCGGGCTCATCAAGGCCAGCGACGGCTAGGCCAGCGACGGCGCGTAACACATGCTGCAAGCTCAGGAAATCCTCAGACAGTCGTCAGCTCGCTAGCGCAGTGCAGGCACTTGGTCGCGGCGATCGGCAGATCGATCGACTGGCAGTACGGGCAGGCTTTCTCCGGTTGCGGATCGGCAAAGACGTACCGGCCGCGCTTGCTCATATAGGCGCGGTAGGGCACGACGATCAGGAAGTACACCACGGCCATGAAGACGATGAAGTACACGAGAGCCCCGATGAACGCGCCCAGATCCAGCCGCTGCCCGTTAAGCGTCCAGCCGATTCCCTTACCCGCCGAGCCGCCGCCAGCGATCGCGTTGATCAGGGGCGTAATCAAGCTGTCGGTGAACGCCTTGATCAAGGTGCTGAACGCGAGCGCGACGACTAGCCCGACCGCGATCACGATCAGGTCGCCCTGCATCAGGAAGTTCTTGAATCCCCGAAGCATTGCCCCTCCCCCTCGTTGCACCCCAAAGGCGCTCCACCAATTGAGCAGGCCAGGGACGCGGCCGGCTCGCGGCTTTGCCTTAACCGGGGCCTACCCGGCGGCGATCTTTACCCAGTCGTCAGTCGAGCGGTGCCGGTTCAGGCCCACCGCATCGAATTCGTCGATCGCCTCCCCGCGCAGCACGCCGAGCCGGCGCAGCACCTGGTTGAACGGCCACTGCGCGATCTCGCGCAGCACGACACCGACCGGCTGCCTGGCCACCAGAGCGCACAAGGTATAAGCCACAACCTCGATAATGCCGGTCCGCCGCAACCAGTTTTGTAACGTGACAAAGATGATCGCGCTGCGCCCGATGACCCAGTCCGACCTGCCCGCTCTCGAGGCCTGGCTGACTCAGCCGCACGTCGCCCGCTGGTGGACACCCGATACGACCGCCGAAGCGGAACTGGCCCGGTACCGGGAGCGGGTCAACGGCGCAGGCGATCTCGCCACGATCATGCTGACGGTCGTACGCAACGACCTGCCGATCGGCTGGTGCCAGTGGTACCGCTGGGCCAACTATCCGGACGAGGCCGTGGCGATGGAGGCGTTCGACCACGAGGTCGGCATCGACTATGCGATCGGCGACCCGTCGAGCGTCAACCGCGGCGTCGGCACCGAGCTCATCGCCGCCCTGATCACCGAGGTACGCCGCGCCAATCCCGGCTGCGGGCTGCTGGTCGCCCCCGATGCCGCTAACGCCGCCTCCCGCCGGGTCCTGGAGAAGAACGGCTTCGAGCTCGTGGCCGTCCGTCCGGTAGAAACCGAGCCAAGCGACCGGCCGATGGCCATCTACCGGCTCCCAAAAACCTTTTAATTCGGGAGAAAGATTTGCGAAGGCTGAGTCGCCTCACCAGAGGCTAATCCCGGCTTCCACTCCCAAAAGCCCCATCACCCCAACATCATCCTTCGGAGCCCCCGCACGATTCCGGGTCAGCCTGACGAAGGTCACGAGCTTCGTGATCATGAGCCAGCAACGGCGCGCACCCGCGGTGTCAGATAGCCGAGGCGTCATCGGGTCCGGCCAGCATGCCAGCCAGCTGGCCGGACCCGATCCCCTCTAGGGGGTCAGGAGCGACGCGCCCGGCAAGCTGCCGACGATCGTGCGCATCGAACTGAACGCGATTGTGGTGCCGCACTGGGCCTGCTGACTGCCCAGGCTGTAGGTGAATGCCGGGCCGCACCCGGATGCGCCAGTGAGCAACGGCGGCCCGACGGGCCGCCCGAGGGCAGCCTGGATCATTCCGGCCGCCCGGACCTGGCCAGATGCGGTGCCCGCCAGGGAGATGACCGGACCGCCGCTGTCCCCGGTCATCGCGGCGATCTTGCCCGACTGCTCCTGGACGCCCACGATCGTGTGGAAGGCGGGGCCGAATCCGTCGCCGAGGGTGTACAGCAGATTCTGCACCTGGATCATGCAGTGCTCGCCCGAGTTTCCGCCGCCGGTACAGACCAGATCGCCCAGGGCCAGGTCCTCATAGCCGATGACGGCCTTCGCGAAGTTCACTGAGTTGTAGGCACCATCCCAGGCCTCGGCGATTCCGGATGCGCTCAAGACCATGGCGCCACCGTTAGGGGAATCAGTCCCGTTGGGTCCGTAGAACGTCGTCGGTACCGAGATGTCGTGCCACTGCCCAACCGCGACGCAGTGACGAGCGGTCGTAGTATGCGGCGCCCCCTGGTATTCGATGGCAAAGCCGCTGGAGCAGATATCGGTGTGCCCGGTGTCCTCCATCAGGCCACCGGCATCGAACGGAGCGGTGTCGTTGTCACGGCCGATAAGCAGGGTCGCGGCCACGCCGGGAACGACGCGCACCCTCACCCCCGATATGACGGTGTGCAGCGCCTTCACCTGCGGAGCGCGCCGGGCCGCGGGACCGGACGTGTAGGTACCGTCCACGGTCAGACCCGTGTCCTTGGCCCCGACGGCCGCGATCCCGGAGATCTTGAAGCCTCGCCACTCGCCCCGAGCCGCCTGCCGGTAGATCGCGTTGATAGCCGCGTCGAGTTGCTGCAGGCTCTCTCTCCTATGCTGCACGCTCACCTTGATCCCGCGCCGCTGGCCTTCGGCGATGATCTTCGCCAGCAGCGGGGTGCGCGGGCCGGCCCACATGATCGTCGTGGCCTTGTGAGCCAGATGGTCGATCGAGCCCACGTACCCGCTGCGGGCGAACCCGGGCTGGGTGAGCATCCACGCCCGGTACAGCGACAGCGTGTTCTGATTGCGGATCACGTTCGCCCCGACGGTCTTGATGAAGGCCCGGACGACGGGACTGTTCGCCCACGGGGCTGGCTTGGACGGGCCATTGGCACCCGCGGAACGCCTTTACGAGTGCAGCAGCGTGCTGACCAGGTCAGCGTGCGGCGACCCGATTCGCTCGTACAGCTGTATGTGCTCGACCGCGACACCCGCCCTCTGCAGCAGGCTCGCGAGCGCCTGCTCAGGCTCGATGGGCGCCTGGCCGGGCGTTCGCCGCACGGCGCGGAACAGGCGGTTGTCCGGGATTGTTCTGGTAGTAGCGAAACATCGGGGAGGAAAGAGATGCGCCGCACAAAGGACCAGGCGGTGAACACTGCGGAGATCCAGAAGACCGACGATCAGTGGCGCCAGGAGCTAACCCACCAGCAGTATCAGGTGCTGCGCCGTGCGCACACCGAGCCGGCCTTCACCGGCAAGTACGTCCGCAACAAGGCAGACGGCTCCTACCGGTGCGCCGGCTGTGGCGCGGAACTGTTCAAGTCCGGCACGAAGTTCGAGTCGGGCACGGGCTGGCCGAGCTTCTACGAGCCGGCCGTCGCGCAGGCCGTCGAACTGCGCCCGGACAACAGCTACTTCATGCGCCGCACCGAGGTCGTGTGCCGCCGTTGCGGCGGTCACCTGGGCCACGTCTTCAATGACGGGCCGGCGCCGACCGGCAAGCGCTACTGCATCAACTCGTGCTCGCTGGACTTCGAGCCGAGCGCCGAGGACAACCAGGCCTAATCCGCGCCCGTGCCGCCATCGGGAACGATGCGGAAATGGTAGGCGTGGTGATAGGTGAACCCCATCCGCTCATAGAGCGAGCGAGCCGCCGCGTTGCCGGTCTCTACCTGCAGGTAGAGACCGTGCGCGCCGCGGCTCTTCGCATTTTCGGCCAGGACAGAGGTCATGATCTGAGCTAGTCCCTGACGCCGATGGCCGGGATCTACCCGGATTGCCATCAGGCCCGCCCAGCCCCGGGCGATCGCTACCCGGCCGATCGCGACCGTCTGTCCCGCTGCCCGGATCGAGCCGAACGCCTGCCAGGGGGCCGACTTGAGCACTCGGCCAGCAACCGGCGGCGCCGTTTCTTCGTGCCACCGGTAGCAGGCCAGCCAGTCGTCGTCTGGTTCTTCCCGGAACTCGACCCGCTCCGTCCCGTCGTAGCCCAGGCCGATCGCGGTCTCAAAAGGCGCGGTCATGACCAGCGCGCCGCCGCGGACCGTCCAGCCGAGGCTGGCTAGAAATCCGTCGTGCGGATCATCCTGCGGCCGATCCAGCGGGCGCGCGATCGTGACCTGCGCGGGTAGATCGCGAGCCTTGTACCAGCGGACTACCTCGTCGATCGCCTCAGGCAGCGGCAGGCCCGGGTCGCCGATGGCCAGGACGCTGTTCGCCCGGCTGGTGAAGCCGCCGGCCGCGCGGAGCAGCCACTCCCCTAGCCTGCCCTCGTCCGGCGCCCGCCAGATCTCGGCGGCGGCCAGTTCGAGCTCGGCGATCGATACCGTCATATAGGCCAATTATGCCGACCGCCGAGCCGTGCCCGGCCGGCCCTAGGACGCCTGGCGGCGCGCCCTCAGCTTCTTGATCCACTTCGCGATCAGGTAGAACATGCCATCACCTCCCTGCTCGCAGCCCGTGAGGTGGCCAGTCGCGCCTTAGCGGCCAGGATGCCGGTGCGGCCGAGCAGCATCGCGATGGAGACAAAGATC
The DNA here is from genome assembly GCA_035606435.1 of Streptosporangiaceae bacterium. GTDB lineage: Bacteria > Actinomycetota > Actinomycetes > Streptosporangiales > Streptosporangiaceae > Chersky-822. The sequence continues at coordinate 5,541 of DATNFM010000302.1, forward strand.
AGGCTGTCGGTCAGCGCACCGACGGTGATCTGATTTGACACCATCCAGCCGCCGAGTTGCTCGCTGAAAAGATGACTGGCCCCGTAGGTGAAAAATATGCGGGCGCCGGTCACGACGATCCAGACGGCGGCATACGGCCAGCTGGCCTCCGAGACCGCCCGGCCGGCCTCGCTGTCATAGCTCACCCGCAGGAATGACGCGGCCAGCGAACCGATCGCCAGGCCCAGCACCGCACCGGCGATCTCGAGGGCCAGGCCCCGGCCCTCCGAAGCGGCGCCTTTGAAGAACCATGGGATGATAACGGCGGCCGCAATGACCGGGCGGAGCAATCGCCACGGACCAACGTTTCGCCGACCGAGGTCGGCGTACAACACCACGGCGAGAATGGCGAGGTTGAGAATCCAGACGCTAGCGTCCATTGCTGCGGCTCTCTCCCTTAGCAGGGTATTTCGGTATAAGTTTCAGAAGAGCAAGCGCGCGGGCGCGCAGGCGGTGCTGACCCAACGGGGCCGGGCCTCCTCGAACCCCCGCAGTCAAACGCTAGAAGTCCGCAGCGCAGCGGCGCGTCGTCCAACGGTTTGATCCAGGGTGGAGACCGGGTGGAGATTCCAAGATCGACAGACCCCACCGCGGGGGGTTCCGGGGGGTCGTCCCCCCGGGCCAGCACCGATGTAACTCGCGTCATTGATGTCATCCGGGCGGCGGGGATCGCGACCGGGATCGTCGTCGTCTCGGTGGTTTGGTGGCGACCATGGACCGAGGGCACAAGGGGCGTGGTCCTCGCGATCCTGCTGGCCGCGTCCGCGATCGGGTGGATCGGCTGGCTGCTGACCCGGCGGCTGCCGGTCCCGAGGCTGGCGGCACTGATCGTGATGGCCGGGGCAGGCGGCGTGCTCACCGGCATGTCACCGCGCAGCGCGGCGGTCGGGATCGGCTGCCTGGTCGCTTTCAGCGCCGGTGACCAGCTGCAAGCGCAGATCTCGGCCTGGATCACCGCCGAGACTGTCATGGCCTTCCTAATCGCTGGGCTGGTGACCGACGCGCCGCCCGGGTTCCTGATCGGCTACCCGTTCGCGTTCATCGCAATCTGGCTGCTGGGCCTGACCCGCCGTAGTTACCGCGTCCGGACCGAGCACGCCGAGCAGTTGCTGACCCAGACGCGCCGCGTCCACGAGGCGGAGACCCACGCGGCGGCGGCCGCCGAGCGGGCCAGGATCGCCCGGGAGATCCATGACGTGCTCGCCCATTCACTCGCTGCCGTATCGGTGAATCTGCAGGCGGCCGAGGGCCTGCTCGAGACCAGCGGGCTGCCCGCCGAGGACCCCGATCTGGCTAAGGCGATCGCCTGTCTGAGCCGAGCCGGGACGATGACCAGGGAGGGCCTGGCTGCGGCCCGCCAGGCCGTGCTCGCGCTGCGAGACGACGATGCCGCTCCGCTGCCCGATCAACTCGAAGCCCTGGCCGAGCAATACCGCGCGGTGGGCGACCTGGCCCTCGACTACACCGTCACCGGCCAGGCGCGGAAACTTCCCGTCGAAACCAGCCTGACCGCCTTCCGGACCGCGCAGGAGGCCCTGACCAACGCCCGCAAGCACGCGCCGGGCCAGCCAGTATCGCTGTGGCTCTGTTTCGAACCCGATCAGATCACGATCAGCGTCACCAATCCGCTGCCGCCGCCAGCTGCCCCGAGCCAACTGGCCGGGGCCGGCGCTGGTTACGGCCTGGCCGGACTGCGCGAGCGGGCCGCTCTGGCCGGCGGTGAGCTACAGGCCGGTCGCGATGGCAGCAACTGGCAGGTCGGACTGCGGGTTCCAGCATGAGCGAGCCAACGCGGCCGGTGACCGTGGTGGTCGCCGATGACCAAGCCGCGGTGCGCGAGGGCCTGGTGCTGCTATTGGGCACGCTGCCCGGCATCGAGGTCACCGGCGAGGCCGCCGACGGCAACACGGCGATCGCCACGGTTGCGGCGGTGCGACCGCAGGTCGTGCTCATGGACCTGAACATGCCGCACTGCGACGGCGTCGAGGCGACTCGCCGGATCAGGGCCGATCATCCGCAGACCAGGGTGGTCGTGCTCACGACGTACTCCGATGACGAGTCGATCGTCGCAGCGCTGCAGGCCGGCGCGGTCGGCTACCTGACCAAGGACTCGACCAGAGCCGAGATCGGGCGGGCCGTGCACGCGGCCGCCGCCGGCCAGGCCGTGATCGATGCCGCAGTCCAGCAGCGCCTGCTGTCAGCCGCCGCCCGCGCGTTGCGCCCGGAACCGCCGCCCGAGACCAGGGACCAAGACAGTCCGCTGACGCTCCGAGAGTCTGAGGTGCTCAGGCTGATCGCCGACGGCCAGTCCAACCGGGAGATCGCCCGCACGCTGTTTGTCAGCGAAGCGACGGTCAAAACCCACGTGAACCGCATCTTCACCAAGACCGGCTCCCGCAACCGGGCCGAGGCCATCCGCTACGCCCACGAACGGCAGCGCTGACCCGGAACCGTCGCTGGGACCGCACAGTCGCTGGGACTGCACAGTCGCTGGGACCACGGCTGCGGGCCGGCGCTGCTGTTGCCGGACCGCGCTGCGGCTAGAGGCAAGCTCGACGGACGGCGTCGCTGACGGCGGCCATGTGCCTGGTGCCGGCGGCCCTGGTGACCAGGAGGTTGGTGAGGTAGGCCATCACCAGCTGACGCTCGGGGTCGGCCCAGGCCAGGCAGGCGTAACTGCCGTTGTGGCCGAACGTCTGCTTGCTGGCCAGCTCGCCCATCGAGCCTGACCCGCCGAGCACGCCGCGTTCACCGCCAAGCTGGAAGCCGGTCGCCCAGCGGACCGGCAGCTTCAAGAACCGGTCAAGCTCGCCGTTGGTGGACGGCGTGGTAGCGACGGCCAGCGTCGACGGCGCGACCAGGTCGCCGTCCAGCAAGGCCTGGTAGAGCCGGCCGAGGTCGCGCGCCGTGGCCGACAGCCCGGCCGCCGGAATCACCGCCCGGCGAGTGCGCGGCTGGTTGACGACGAACTGGCTGATCAGCCGGGCCGGGTCCCGGCCGCGCACCGGGACGTGCCTGCTCCACTGCGAGTCGGGCAAGCCGAGGAACGAGTCGCGCAGGTCCAGCGGACCCAGGAACTCGGCCCGCACGAACTCCGTCAGCGGCACCCCGGCTACCCGCTGGACCAGTTCGCCGAGGATGAAGCCGAAGCTGAGGATGTGATACGCCGGCCCCTCGCCGGGCGGCAGCGACGGCTTCGCGGTCTCGATCGCCCGGATCGATGCGTTCCAGTCCGACATCGACAAGGCGTCGGCGGCCATGCTGCGGGCGACCGGCAGTCCGCCTCGGTGCTGGAGTACCTGCCGCACGGTAATCGCCTGCTTGCCCCGCTGGGCGAACTCGGGCCAGTAGCGAGCGACCGGCTCATCGAGCCCGAGTTCCCCGCGCTCGGCGAGCAGGTGCACGGCCAGGGCAACCAGCGGCTTGCTAGCCGAGAACAGCCAGAACAGCGAGTCGTCACGGCAACCGTAGGACCGGTCGACCGCAGTCTGGCCCTGGTGGATCACGCAGAGTTGGGCCGCCCCGCCACGCGCCCGGATCAGGTCATCGACCCCAGACCAATCCTCTTCGCCCATGCCTGCATCGAACCAGATCGCTCAAGGCACCAGGGCGGCAACGGTGCGGCTGCCGCAGGCCTTACGAGCCGCCCAGCACCTCGTCCACGAACGCCCGCATCACCGACTGGAACAGCTCGGCCTCCTCGAACTGCGGCGAGTGCCCGGACCGTTCGAAGATCACCAGCTTGGAATCCGGGATCAGCTCGGCGATCGTCTCCGCCGACGAGACGGGCGTGATCCAGTCGGTCCGGCCGACGGTGACCAGCGTCGGGCAGCGCACTCCAGGCAGCGCTGGCTTGAGATCGAAGGCCGGCATGTTGTGCTGGAAGCACCAGTTGTGCGCCTCGTAGCGGTACTTGCCCGCCTCGACCCGGGCGGTGGACGCCGCCTCGTCGTACTCGAAGTCGTACAGCGGGATGATGTCGGCCCAGCGCGCCTTCAGGTCTTCGTTGTCGTAGATCTCGCCTTTCCAGTACCGGTTGAAGTTGTCCCAGTTGATCTCGACCCGGTCCTGGTTGCGGGCGTTCTCATAGGCCCGCTCCAGGTTCGAGTTGTCGGGCGAGGTGTCGCGCAGGATCATCCCCATCGCGGCGTCCGGGTAGGCGATCGCGTACTCCATCGCGATGAACCCGCCGTACGAGCCGCCCGCGACCATGACCTGCTCGGCGCCGATCCACTGACGCAGACCGTCCATGTCCGCCGCCCACTGCGCGTGCGAGAACGGCGGCTTTCCCTCGCTGTCGCCGCACCCCCGCGCGTCGAACACGATCACTCGCATCCGGTCCGCCAGCGGGCCGAACGTCGACTTCGGCTCGGCCAGCGACCCGATACCGCCGCCGCCGTGATGCGCGATCAGGACCGGAGCGCCTTCGGGCCCGAGTACCTCGACGTTGAGCTCGTTGTCGTTAATCGTGACCCGCATGAGCTGGCTCCCCCTCGTTCAGTCGGTCGGCTTCAGTTCCTGCGCCAGCAAGCGCCAGAGTTGCTCCCACGCCGCCATGCCCTCGCGGAGGCGGCGGATGCGCAGGAACTCGTTCGGCGCGTGCAATTTCTCATCGGCGGTCGAGAACGAGAAAAACAACGTCTTGACCCCGAGCGCGGACTCGAACAGTTCGGTGGCCGGCAGCGTCCCCGGCACGCACGCCTGGAGCACGGCCTGGCCCGGATACACAGATTCGAGCGCAGCGGTGGCCGCGCGGACCGCCGGATGGCCGGCCGGGATCGTGTAGGCGGCGACCCGGGCCGCATCCGGCCGCACCGTGACCCTGGCCCCCGACGTGGGCTGTGCCCGCACATGCGCACCGATCGCGTCGAGCACGGCATCCGGGTCCTGGCCCGGCACCAGCCGGCACGACACGTGACCGGTCGCCACATGCGGGATCACGGTGTACTTTCCGCCGGCCCGGATGCCATTGACATCGAGCGTGGGCCGCTCCCAAAGGCGTTCCAGGGTGGAGTATCCGCGCTCGCCATGAGCCTCGCCAAGGCCCAATTCCCCCACAAAATTTTCTGCAGAAAAATTTACGGTGGCTATTTCGTCGCGTCGACTAGCGCTCAGTACCGGGATTCCGTCATAAAACCCGTCGACGGCGACCGTCCCGTCAGGGTCGTGCAAACTCGCCAGGATCTCGCACAAGACGTGGACCGGATTGACGACGACCCCGCCGTACCGGCCTGAGTGCAGGTCGCCGGCAGCGCCCTGCACCGTGATGTCCAGGCTGACCAGGCCCTTGGATGCGAGCGAGACCGACGGCTCGGTCGGCCGCCACATCGCGCCGTCGGCGGAGACGACCAGGTCGGCGGCTAGCTCGGCGGCGTGTTCGCGCACGTAGGCGGGCAGGTGCGGGCTGCCGATCTCCTCCTCGCCTTCGAACAGGAACTTGATGTTGAGCGGGAGGGCTCCGTGCTGGGCGATGAACGCCTGCGCGGTCTTCAGCACGATGTAAATCGGGCCCTTGTCGTCGGTGGCGCCCCGGCCGCGCACGACGTCGCCGTCGGTGGTGAGCTCGAACGGCGGGGTGATCCACTCGGCGTCGTCGCCGGTCGGCTGCACGTCATAGTGGCCGTACACGAGGATCGTCGGCGCACCGGGGGCGTCGAGCCAGTCGGCCCTGACGACCGGGTGACCGGCCGTGGACTCGATCCTGGGGCTTGCGAACGCGAGCTGCCCGGCCAGCCACTCGGCGGCCTGGCGCATCGTGTCCTGGCTGGCGTCCCGGCTGACGCTGGGGATCGAGACGAACTCGGCCAGCTCGTCGATGAACGCGGTATCTGGCTGGTTAAAGGAGAGCACTGCCGCCGTCAATCGCTATGGTCTGGCCGGTCACCCAGGCCGACGCCTCCGCCGCGAAGAACCGCACGCCGTTCGCGATGTCGGCCGGATCGCCCAGCCTGCGGGTGGCGATCCCGCGCACCAATTCGGCCTGGCCGTCCGGGCCGTAGCTTTCCCACTGCTTCAGCGTGGTCGGGTTCGACAAGATGAAGCCGGGCGCGATGCAGTTGACCGTGATGCCGTGCGGGCCCAGCTCGTGCGCCATCTGCCGGGTGAAGCCGATCTGGGCGGCCTTCGCGCTCGCGTACGCCTGGATGCCGGTCTTGCTGACGGTCAGCCCGGCCGCCGAGGAGATGTTGACGATCCGGCCCCAGCGGCGTTCCTTCATCGCGGGCACGACCGCGCGGGTGCAGAAGAACGCCGTGGTCAGGTTGGCGTTCACGACTGCGAGCCACTGGGCGTCGGTCACGTCTTCGAGCGGCTGGCCGACCTGGCCGACGACTCCCCCGGCGTTGTTGACCAGGATGTGGACGGGCGGGAGGCCGGTGAAGAAGTCGTGCACGGCGGTCGAGTCGGTCAGATCGACGGTGTCCTTGTCGACGCCGTGAACGTCGGCACCGGCCTCGCGCAAGGCGGCGGCGATTCCCGAGCCGATGCCGTGCGCAACGCCCGTGACCACCGCCGTCTTGCCGGTCAGATCCCTCAGACCACTCGTCATGGCCAGAACCATACTGCAACCCCCCAATTCGGACTGTGTTGGCCCAGGGGGACACCCCCTGGAACCCCCAATGGGAGCGGCGCCCTTTGGCGCCGTCTTCCCTCCTCCTCCGTCGCTGGCGCTCCTCCGTCGTCAGTCCAGACGGCGCCGCGCCGCTCCTCAACCCATAGCCGCGTCCCTAACTCTCCGGCGCCACGTGGTCGCGCCAGGAGTGTTCGGGGACGAAGCCGATCCCCTGACGAGCGCGATCGAAGGACAGCAGCGTGGCGGTGCCGGGGACGGCCGACTTGAGCGGGACGCCGGGATAGACCTCGCGCATGAGTTCTTCCGACGGGCGGGTCATCACGGTGTCGGCGGCGGCGATGATGTAGCTGCTTGCGCCGGTCACGTCGGCGGTGAGCGCGCGACGGCAGGCCTGGGCGGCATCGCGCTCGTCGATGTAACCCCACAGGTTCCACCGGCGGCGGCCCGGATGGTCCCAGCACTGCGGGAAGTCCTCGGTGTACTCGCGCGGGCCGAGGATGTTGGAGAACCGCAGCGCGACGAACGGGATGCCTGACCAGCCGGCGATCTGCTCGGCGATCGTCTCGCTGGCGACCTTGGACAGGGCGTAGGTCGAGGTCGGCACCGGGTAGTGGTCCTCGTCGATCGGCGCGTACCTCGGCGGCGTGTCGAACGGCAGCCCGAGCGTGGTCTCGCTTGAGGCCCAGACGACCCTGGCCAGGCCGCGTTCGGCCGCCGCGTGGAAGACGTTGAAGTTCATCGTGATGTTGGCGTTGAACGTGACCGCCGGGGTGCGCAGGCCCGGGGCGGGGATGTTGGCGAGGTGGACGACGGCGTCCATTTCCTTGAGCACCTCATGGGCCTGGCCGTAGTCGGTCAGGTCGGCGACCATGAAGTCGACCTCGTCCATGACGGTGCCGTCATCGGGCGGCATGTACAGGTCGGTGGCGAGCACGTCAAAGTCGTGCGCAAGCAGGTCCATCACCACGGCCCGACCCGCTCGCCCGGCCGCGCCGGTCACGCATACCTTCATTTCTGGCTGCCCGCCTTCCTTTGCCGCGGCCCTGGCCCGGTGTTTGTGCTCAGTGTCGACCGCTTTCCCAGACCTTGTGTATCAGGCGTAGGTTGGCCCGTATGCACACGCCTGTGGTCATTTGGAAAGCGGCGGCCGCATTGGCCGCCCCCGTGCTGGCCGCTACCGCCACGGTGTTCGGCCTCGCCGGATCGGCCGGCCCGGCCTATGGCGCGCTCAGGCCGGACGCCGGCGCGCTGCGGGTCGCCGCTCTCGGTGACTCCGGCTCGTCGGGAGAAGGGGCGGGCGGCTACTTCCGCGGCACCGCCGGCCCGCACGGCTGTCACCGCAGCCCGCACGCGTGGCCGTTCCAGCTCGCCCGCCAGACGCCGCATCACAAGGTGCGGAAGCTCGACCGGTCCTACCTGGTGGCGTGCTCGGGGGCCGCAAGCTTGTCATCGCAACTGCGGGCATTTAAGAAGCTGCGGCCGAAACCCGCGGTGGTGACGATCACGATGGGCTGGGACGCGGTCGGACTGGACGGATTGCTGGAGAACTGCTTCTCCCGCAATTGCGTTGGTGACGGCAAGCTGGCGGCGGCGAAGCGGAAGGCCGGTTCCAAGCTGACGAACCTGGCTCCCAGTTTCCTGCAGGTGCAGGGTGCCGACAGGGGCGCGGCCGTCCTGCTGGTCGGCTATCCCCACTTCATCGCGACGTCCGCCCGGTGCACCGGGCTGCGCGGGTTCAGCCGCGCGGAGCGGCGCGGGCTGACCTCGCTCATCGGCCTGCTCGATTCCGACCTCAACGCGATCGCGGCCAAGACCGGCCTGCGTTACGTGGCCGTCACTGGTGCGCTGAGCGGGCACGAGCTGTGCACCGGTCGCCATTCCTGGGTCTCGACCGCGGGCTTCGGCAAGATGGACAGCCAGCAGGCCGGGCACCCGAAGACGGCCGGCCAGACCGCGATCGCCCGTTCCGTCGGCCGCTACATCAACTCTCATCACTTGTAGCCCGGGCAGGTCGGCCGGCCCGAGGAATTCCGGCCGGACGATGGACCGCACCGACCGCCTGGCCTCGATGCTCAGCGTGAACGTGCACCTGCCGGGCTGATGGAAGCCAGGTATTACAGTCGACCTCGTGAGCCAGGAACTGATCGAGGTCGATGATCCCCGCGCGGATGACGTGCGCGAGCTGTTGCGGCGGCATCTGGAGTGGGCCCGGGCGATCACGCCGCCGGAAGGGGTCTTCGCGATGGAAGCCGACGAACTGGCCGATCCGTCGGTCACCTTCTTCAGCTACCGCACGGACGGCGAACTGCTCGCCGTCGGCGCGCTCAAGCAGCTAGACGGCGAGCACGCCGAGCTGAAGTCCATGCACACGGCGCAGGCGGCCCGCGGCCGCGGGATCGGCCGGGCCATGGTCGATCACCTGATCGCGGTCGCCCGCAAGCGCGGGCTCAGCCGGGTCAGCCTCGAGACCGGGAACATGGCCGAGTTCACCCCGGCGCGGTCGCTGTACTCCAAGGCCGGCTTCGTGCCCTGCGGCCCCTTCGGCGACTACCAGGCCAACGACACCAGCACCTTCATGACCCTGGACCTCACGCCGGCCACGTGACCGACCGGCCCGTCACGCCCGCGACCGCCAGCCAGATCGCCGCCGCGCGGGCCGCTGCCAACGCCCTCGGCCTGTATTTCGGCCTCCCAGACCCAACTGACCCAGACCCAACTGGCCCAGACCCAACTGGTCCGGGCCCGGCGAACGACCGCGACGGCTGGCGGCCGGCCGCGCTGCTGTACGAACCGGGCGCCGGACAGGGGGGCGCCGGCGGTCCGCTCGACGAATTGCTGGACGCGGTCCAGGCCAGGCTCGGCGGCTGCGAGCGCCGGGTGGCGGCGTCGCTGTTCTATCAGGGGTACGCGGCCCGCCTGCTGTCGCCTCAGCTCGGCTGCCTGGCCACCAGCGGCTGCGTTCCGGCCGTGCCGACCGGCGAGTTGAACTGGCGCGAGCCGGCCGCCGAAATGATCCAGCTCGGCCTCCCGCCCGGCCCCGGCTGGCAAGGACCGGCCGGACCCCTGCTCGCCCAGCTGCTAGTCCAGAGCTTCACCGCCCACCTGCACCCGCTCGCGACCGCGATCCGTGCCCGCGTGCACCTGTCCGCCGACCTGCTCACCGGCAACGCCGCCTCGGCCCTGATCAGCGGCCTGCGCCTGCTCGATCGCCGGCTGGCTGGCGGCTGGCGTCCATTCGCCGTCCGCGCCCTGGCCGAACCGCAGCTGAACGGCTCAGGCACCCTGACCGCAGCCGAGCCGGGCTTCACCCGCCGCAGCTGCTGCCTGTATTACCGCACCCACTCCGGCGGACTCTGCGGCGACTGCCCGCTGAGTTGAACCATCCGGCCCGCCGAACCGTCCCGAAGGCCAGCAGGATAGAAAGCGACCAGGATAGAACCGACAGTCCGGCATGCCCGTCACGGAAGCAGGAGCCCGATGATCTTCATCACCGCCAAGTTCCAGATCAAGCCCGAGTACGCGGACCAGTGGCCCCAGATCGCCGCCGAGTTCACGCAGGCCACCAGGTCCGAGCCGGGCTGCCTGTGGTTTGACTGGTCAAGGAGCGTCGAAGACCAGAATGAGTATGTCCTGGTCGAAGCGTTCCGCGACGGCGACGCCGGCGGCGCGCACGTGCAGTCCGACCACTTCAAGAAGGCACAGCAGACAATGCCGCCCCACCTCGCCGAAACCCCCAAGATCATTAACTTCGTGGTCGAGCAAGACGACTGGTCCCGCCTAGGCGAAATGGCCGTCCCCGAGTAGATCAAACCGATCGCCGGCCATCCGAGCTACCGCATCAAAGCCCCCTGCCGGACAGGTCTTTTCCCGGATTGCGGATCACTCTTCCCTGGTTAGGACGTCTTTTACCGGGTTAGGGACAATCTTTGTCATGGTTTGGGATAGTTAACTGGTGCGTAACCCGGGAAAAGAGCGCGCAACCCGGGAAAAGACGCCCGGCGAAGCGGCCGACGGAACTGGGATGACGAGGCCCGTGCGGCGCGAATTAACTTACGAGCCTGCAGTGGCTGATGTGACTCGCGCTCCGGGCTCGCGCCACTCGGGCGGCGCCTACGGCGGACACCTTCAGCCCGCACAACGGCCAAATTGCCGGTTCGGCGACGCTGCGAACGATTGCAAACAGGTCGGGGCAGTCGGCCCTCAGGCCGGGTCAGGCTCGTCGAGGCGTTGGACACGGCCGGTTACCAGGTGGTACACGCCGCCCACGATCTGCAGCCCCTGCTCCTTGATCAACTCCGCGAGCAGCGGATCGGCCGTCAACTTGTCGACGGTGAGCTGGACCTGAGCGTGCACCATATTCAAGATCGGGTCGCCAGGCTTGCCCTCGGCTTCGAGGTACGCCGGACGGAGCGCGTCGACAACCGCGGTGATGTACTCGGGCACGTACGTACCGTTCTTGAAATGATCGTAGGCGGCAGTGACCGCCCCGCACTCGGTGTGCCCAAGCACGACGATCAACCGGGCCGACGGGTACCCGTTGGGCCCGAACTCGACGCTGCCGAGCACGATGCCCTGGTCGAGCACCTGGGCGCCGGTCCGGATCACGAACAGGTCGCCGATCCCCTGGTCGAATACGATTTCCGGCGGGACCCGCGAATCAATACAGCCAAACACCACGGCAAATGGATCTTGGTGTTTGGCTGTCTGTACTCGCCGCTCGACGGTTTGGTTCGGGTGCTCAAGTTTCCCGGCGACCCAGTGCTCGTTACCCAGCTTCAGTTTTTCCCATGCGCCCTGAGCGTTCACCATGACGGTTTTCTACCCACCGCGGAATAACCTCAAAATTCACAACCGAGTTTTGGCGAGAAAGCTTTGCGGTGGTCTTCTCCCGGGGGGCGGCTAACTCGCCCCCGGGGTTTCCCCGAGCCTGGCGAGTTCGGCCCACTGATGCCGGCCAACCTGATCGAGCGTATCCGCGAGCCAGGCGCGCACCTCGGGCCTCAGACGAACGGCGGCCAGGTCCGCCCGGTCCTTCGGCCGGTCCAGGTGGGCCTTGTGCAGCAACGCCAGTTCGGGACGCAGGTAGCTGATCCCGTCGATGACCTGCAGGGCCCGGTCCCAGGGCACCCGAACTCGCTGGTCCTTCTTGAACACCCACTCATCGGGCCCGTAGCTGGAGCTGAAGTCGAACAGGATGTCCAGCCGCCAGGGCCGAGTCGAATCGCGCCGCATCCACAGCTGCTCGCGTCCCTTGAGCGGCGTGTCCTGCGGCAGCAACGGCCGGAGCGTCCCCTCGTGCGCTTCCCACAGGTGCCAGTCCGCCAGGTGCTCACGCAGGGCGCCGAGGTTTCCGGCGTCCACCGCCACGTCGGTGTCGTCGTGCGGCCGGGCCGCCGATCCTGCTCTGGCCGCCCGGCCGCCGGCGATCCACCAGCGAACTCCCGATCCCGCGAGCAACTCGGCGACCTGCCCCGGCTGAAGCGGGTCCCAAGGACCGTAGAGCGCCTGAGACTGTTCTTCGTCAAGCTCATCCAATGCTCGGGCGAAGGCTCGTCGCATCTACGCAGTCTGTCGCGATAGCCGGGAATTCGGCCACGTTATTTGCTCGGCTGCGGCACGTGACAGTGGATCTTCGGGTTCACGCCGACGTAGTTCAGCGGCCCGGCCAGGATCGTCACGATGATGGTGCCCGCCCGCGCGCACGACACGTCGCCGTTGTAGTAGCCGCGCTGCGCTCCGGCGATAGCGCCGATGATGAGCCAGATAACAAGAATGATCGCACCAATCTTCATGGCAGCCTCTTCCGGTTCAGTAAAGGGCGGTCGCCATGACCGCCCCCGCCGCGCGGGCATGAGCTTGCGTGCTTGGCGGCCAAGCCACGCGGCGAACCGGAAACTACCTCCGAATCGGTGCCGTAAACGCGAAGATCTTCCGGCCTTGGGGCTTACCGACCATGCCATGTTTAACAGCCGTGAGCGGGGCAGTGTGAACTCCCATACCGACGGAAGGAACGGCCATCATGCTTCTAATCATCGCAGTCCTGCTACTGGCGCTGCTGCTGTTCGGACTCGGTTTCGCAGCACACCTGCTGTGGTGGATCGCCATCATCGTGCTGATCGCCTGGCTGCTGGGCTTCGTGCTGCGAGGACCTGAGCGCACGGGGCGCTGGTATCGCTGGTGAGCAGGTGAAACAGTCGTTCTGGTGGCTGGCCGCTGGCGGCATCTTGCTATTCGCCGTCAGCGGCCAGCCGTCTTTTCTGAACCTCAAGACCATCGGCCTGATCCTGATCGGCCGAGGAGTCGCCGGGCTGTGGTTCGCGTTCGGCCCCAAGCGCCGCGCCAACCTCGCCAGGCAAATCAAGATCGTCGTCACCCGCGGATCGACCGTCGTCGAAGCGGCGACTGCCGACCTGGCCCGTGACGACAGCAACAGAGTGCCGCTCGGCGACCTGTTGTTGTCTCGCCGCGCCGGCGGTGGGAGCCGAACCTAACCCGGCCAGCCCGGGAAGGCCACGTAGAACGGCTAGAGACAGATGAAAATAGCGACAAGCCTGACGGTCATCGCGATTGGCGCGATTCTCGCCTTCGCCGTCACCGCAACCCCCGGTTTCCTGAACATTCAGGTAGTCGGATGGATCTTGATGGCCACGGGTGCCATCGGTCTGAGCCTGCCTCGCAACAACCGCGAGTGGCTGCGCCGGAGGGTCATCGTGCGCGGCTCGCCCGAGGTTTCGCGGGCAAGTCGACGCCGGCCGACTCAGCGCCGGCGACCGGCTCGCCAGCTGGTCTCTTCCGGGTCGGCATCACCTGCTCCGGATGTTGCGGGAGTGCCGGCTCCGAGGACCGCCCCTGAGGCACCCGAGACGCCGAACGCGCCCACCGAGGAGATCGAGCCGGTGACGATTGAAGAATTCATGGAGCAGTGAACACTGGCCTGGTCACGAGCCTTCGTCCCGCCGGTTTCACGCCGGACAATCGCCTGCCAGTCGGACTGATCGCAATAGAGCTGTACGCGAGTATGCTGCGGGTCGACGAACTGACCAGCGACAGCGTGCGAGGAATAGGCAGGATGTTCCGGATAGGAACGGCAAACGGGACGAATGCGTCTGAGGTCTCGTTGCTTTTGATCGAGGACGACGAGGCTGACTCGCTGCTGACCAGGGAACTCCTGCACGATACGGGCCTTGCGATCTCCTTGACGTGGCAGCAGAGCATCGGTGCCGCGGTACCTGAGCTGGCCAAGTCACCGGCCTGCGTGCTGCTGGATCTCGGCCTGCCGGACTCGCAGGGCTTCGAGGGGCTGCGCCGGGTGCTCGAACTCGCTCCCGACGCGGCCGTACTGGTGCTGACCAGCGCGAACGATGAGTCACTCGGCATCGGCGCGGTGACCGCGGGCGCTCAGGATTACCTGATCAAGGGCCAGGTCGACGGCACCATGCTCGGCCGGTGCATCAGGTATGCGATCGAGCGGAAGCGGGCCGATGAGTCGGCGCGCCAGTTGCACGAGGCCGCGATCCGCCAGGCCGAGTACGCCCGGCTCGAACGAGGGCTGCTGCCGGTGCCGATCCTGAACGACTCCACCTTGTACCACTCGCTGAGCTACCGGCCAGGCCGCGACCAGGCCCTTCTGGGCGGCGACTTCTACGACCTGATCGAACTCGACGACGGCACGCTGAACATGCTGATCGGCGACGTTGCCGGTCACGGGCCGGATGAGGCCGCGCTGGGCGTGTGCCTGCGGGTCGCCTGGCGGACGCTGGTGCTCTCCGGGCGCAAACCGCACCAGACGCTGGCCTGCCTGCAGGAAGTGCTCGAGCGCGAACGGCACAGGAAAGAGGTCTTCGCGACCGTCGCGATGATCGACCTGAACGCGAGCACCGGCACCGGCAACCTCCGGCTGGCTGGTCATCCGCCGCCCGTGGTGCTCGGTCCCTCGCCGAAAGTGCTTACCGACGCCCGGCCGGGCCCGCCGCTTGGGCTGTTCGATGTCGAATGGGCGCCGATCCCGGTCTCGCTGGGCGAGAAGTGGTCGCTGATGCTCTACACCGACGGCCTGATCGAGGGCCGGGGCGGCCCGGGCCGGGAGATCCTCGGCGTCGACGGGCTGGTCGAGCTGATCACGGAGTCGGCCGATCAGCAGGACCTGCCCGACTTCCCTGAGTCGCTGCCCGACAGCCTGGTCAAGCAGGTAGAGCGGCTCAACGGCCAGGCGGTCGCCGACGACGTCGCCGTGCTGGTGGTGGGGCGGCGCCCGTGACCGATTCGCCGGGCGGGCCAACCGCGACCGCCGAGCGGGAGGCGGCGGCCAGCATCTGGGCCAGGACGCGGGCGAGCGTCCCTGGTCGCGGATTCTCGCTGAAGCGCCGGCTCGGCTTTGTGTTCGCGGTGGCCGGCGTGCTGCTCGTGGTCGGCTGCCTGGTCGGCGGGCTCGCGCTGGCTTCGATGATCAAAGCGGTCAACCTGCAGGTGAACCGGCTCGACCCGGCGTTGCGGTACAGCGCCTACCTGTACAACTCCTACATCAACCAGGAGACCGGCGTCCGCGGCTTCGCGCTGACCAAGGGTCAGCCGGACTTTCTGGTGCCTTATACCCAAGGGGTTAAGGCAGCCGCGCGCAACGAAACAGCCCTGCACCAGTTCGCGGATCCCTACCCCAAGCTGCGCGCCGACCTGAATACGGCGATCGCCCGCGCCGACCAGTGGTCGACCGCCTACGCGATCCCGTCGATCAGTACCGTCAAGAACCACGGGACCGTGTCGAACACAGTCGAGGTGACCGGCAAGAACGACTTCGACAATTTCCGCCGCGCCCTCGACGCTTTCAACACCGAGGCGCTCGCCGAGCGCGACGCCGCGCTCTCGCAACTGCACGACGCGACGGACACGACGGTGATCGTGGCGGCGTCTGGGGCGGTGCTGCTCCTGATCGGCGGCGTGGCGGCCTGGACCGGGATGGTGCGGTGGGTGCGCCGACCGCTTGAGTCGGTCCGGCGGGAGACCCAGACCGTCGCCTCGGGCGACCTCAACCATGAAGTCCAGATCTCGGGCCCGCGCGAGTTCTCCGAGCTGGCCGCCGACGTCGAGGCGATGCGGCGTCAGCTCATCTACAGCCTGGACGACGTCTCGTTCAAGGCCTCTGAGCTTGAGCGATCCAACCGCGAGCTTGAGCAGTTCGCCTACGTGGCCTCCCATGACCTGCAAGAACCGCTGCGCAAGGTGGCCAGCTTCTGCCAGATGCTGGAGAACAGGTACGCCGAGCAACTCGACGAGCGGGCCAAGCAGTACATCGCCTACGCGGTCGACGGCGCGAAACGCATGCAGGGGCTGATCAACGACCTGCTGGCGTTCTCGCGGGTCGGGCAGCCAGGGACCAGCTTCGGGCCGGTCGACCTGAACGAGGCGGCCGGCCGCGCCGTCTCCGAACTGGAGGCCGCGGTCGAGGACAGCGACGCGATGATCACCGTGGACCGCCTCCCGACCGTGCCCGGTGAGCGCGGGCTGCTGATCCAGCTGTTCGCGAACCTGATCGGCAACTCGATCAAGTTCCGGCGGGTGGACGTGCCGCCGGTGATCAGGATCACGGCCGAGCAGAAGAACGGCGAGTGGGAATTCGCCTGCAAGGACAACGGGATCGGGATCGAGCCCAGCTACCGGGAGCGGGTCTTCGTGATCTTCCAGCGGCTGCACCCGCGCGACGCCTATCCGGGCACCGGCATCGGGCTCGCGCTGTGCCGGAAGATCGTGGACTTCCACGGAGGAAAGATCTGGATCGACGACCAGCAGACCGACCAGCCGGGAACCGTCATAAGGTGGACGCTGCCGAGCTCGATAACGCGCCAGGGGGGTCGCGATGGCGCCTGATGGTGAGGCGGGGAGCATGATCCAGGTGCTGCTCGTCGAAGACGACCCGGGTGATGTGCTCATCACTAAGGAGGCCTTCGAGGAGAACAAGGTCCGCAATCAGCTCAACGTCGTCAACGACGGGGTGAAGGCGCTCGCTTACCTCCGGCGAGAAGCGGAATATGCGGACGCGCTCAGGCCCGATCTCATCCTGCTGGACCTGAACCTGCCCAAGATGGGCGGCCACGAGGTGCTTGAGCAGATCAAGTCGGACGCCGATCTGTGCAGCATCCCGGTGGTGGTGCTCACTACCTCCGATGCCGAGGAAGACGTGCTGCGCAGCTACAACCTGCACGCGAACGCGTACGTCACCAAGCCGGTCGACTTCGAGCGCTTCCTGAGCGTGGTGCGCCAGATCGATGACTTCTTCGTCTCCGTGGTCAAGCTGCCAAGGAACTCGGCTTTTTAGCGGCCGATCTGGCCCGTAAGCTCCTGACATGAGCGAAAACCCTGGTCAGCTACCTGTCCTGCTCGCGCGCTGGCGCGACGAGCTGGCCGCGTGGGCCATCCCCGAGCACATCCTCGCCTCGGTCACCGAGTCGCCGTGGGTGCTGCCGACCGGCGTGTTTGCTCGAAGAGCGGACCAGTTGAGCGCGGCACCCGCGGGCGCTTCGTTCGAGCAGGCCTGGGCGGCGCTCGATCCGCCCGGCAGCGTCCTGGACATCGGCTCGGGCGCCGGGGCGGCCAGCCTGCCGCTCGCGCCCCGCACCACCGAGCTGACCGCGGTCGACTCGAACCAGAAGATGCTCGACCTGCTCGGTGAGCGGGCCGAGGCGCGCTCGTTGCCGTTCCGCTGCGTGAACGGCGTCTGGCCGCAGGCCGCCGACGACGAGCAGCTGCCGCCCAGCGACGTAGTGACCTGCCATCACGTCACCTATAACGTGCCCGACCTGCTGCCGTTCCTGACCGCGATGACCACCCACGCCCGCCGCCAGGTCGTCGTCGAGATGACCATGACGCACCCGCTGACCTCGCTGAACGAGCTCTGGTACCAATTCCACGGGCTGCGCCGCCCGAACGGTCCGACGGCGCACGATGTCCTGGAGATCCTGGCCGCGATGGGCGTGCGCTGCGATTGGCGGCAATGGCTACGACCAGGCGGCGGAGATTATCCGAGCATGGCCGAGCTGGTGGACGTGACCAGGCGCCGGCTCTGCCTGCCCCCCGACCGGGCCGGTGACGTCGAATCAGCGCTGGTCACAGCCGGGGTCGATCCAGCCCACCCCGCCGACCTCGGCTCGTCAGGCCGCGAGGTGATGACGATCTGGTGGGGCGGAAGCATCGGCAACGACAAATAAAATCGGCATCGGGCCAGCCGATTTGGCTGCCGGAGCGTCCTGTTGTAGAGACGATAGGACACTAACGCGACCGGATGAGGCATGTAGCCATGGCGGAATTTGACGATTGGTATCGAGGCGCAGCGGGCGCAGGGGGCGCCGGCGCTGAACCACCCACCGCTGGCGGCGCCGGATTTCAGGCGGCCGGCCAAGGAGCGACCTCGCCGCCTGGCAGCTACTCCAACGCTGATCAGCTGACCCAGCCGGGCGTCTCGCCCACGCTCCGGGCTCCAGGTGCTGGAGGCGGGGCTGGCGGATCCGGGTCGCCCGGAGGCAACGCGTGGCCCTCGCAGCCGCCGCCGTCAAGCGGCGGCGGTGGCCGGGGCAGCCGTCGGGCGACGCAGGCCCAGTTCGGCGGACCGCGCCGGACCGGCTGGCGGCGGTGGCTGCGGCCCAAGCCGATCGCGCTTGGACTCGTAGTGCTGATCTGCCTGGCTCTGGTCGGCAGCGTCGCCACCTATTTCTGGCTTGACTCGAAGCTGACCAGGAAGAGCGTCCTGCTCAACTACTCTGGCCGCCCGGCCCAGGGTGACGGCACGACCTGGCTGATCACCGGGTCGGACAGCCGCCAGGGGCTGACCAACAAGCAGATCAGGAAGTTCTCGACCGGATTCGACATCGGCGGCCAGCGGTCCGACACCATCATGGTCGTCCACATTCCGTCCGGCGGCGGCAAGCCACTGCTGATGAGCATTCCGCGTGACTCCTACGTGCCGATCCCCGGCTATGGCAGCAACAAGATCAACGCCGCCTTCGCCTTCGGCGGCCCCAGGCTGCTGGCCGAGACCGTGCAGAACCTCACCGGCCTGCGGATCGACCATTTCATGGAGATCGGGTTCGGCGGCTTCGTCCGAGTCGTCGACGCGATCGGTGGCGTCCGGATCTGTCTCAAGGCCCCGCTCGATGACCCGTCATCCGGGCTGCACCTGTCGAAGGGCTGCCACACGCTGAGCGGCGGTCACGCGCTCGGCTTCGTCCGGAGCAGGCACACCTTCAACACCCAGGACCTGCAGCGGATCCAGAATCAGCGGATCTTCCTCAAGGCCCTGCTGACGAAGCTGACCAGCAACGGCGTGATCTTCAACCCGTTCTCCTCGCTGCCGGCCGCCTCCGGTGTCGCCGGCTCGCTTGAGGTCGACGATGGCACCAGCCTGTACCAGCTGCTGGGCGTGGCGTTCGCGCTACGGAACCCGATCACGACCACGGCACCGATCGCGAACTCGAACTACTTCGTCAACGGCCAGGACGCCCTGCTGCTGAACGCCTCCGAGCTGAAGGAAATCGCGACCGACCTCAACGCCGGCAAGCCGGTACCCAAGTCCCTGATCACCGGCTCCAAGCAGTCCGGCTGACCCGGAGCGGGAAACCCCTGGGGGTAGTTCAGGGCGGTTAGAGCGTGCCTTCAGGTTACCTTCAGGCTGGTAAACGATACTGGTGACATGAGCACTGCGGTGAGTGAGCGCCAGCAGCCGACTGCGAAGCTGCTGGTCGTCGAGGATGAGCCCAACATCCTTGAACTGCTCGCGGCGAGCCTGCGGTACGCCGGCTTTGACGTAGTGACCGCCGCCGCCGGGACCGACGCGGTCCAGGCGGCCCAGCGGCACCGGCCCGACCTGATCGTTCTCGACGTCATGCTGCCCGACATGGACGGCTTCGAGGTGCTGCACCGGCTGCGCGGCGGCGGCACCCGCACCCCCGTGGTGTTCCTGACCGCACGTGACTCCACCGAGGACAAGGTCCGCGGCCTCACCCTTGGCGGCGACGATTACGTCACCAAGCCGTTCAGCCTCGAAGAAGTGATCGCCAGGATCGAGGCGGTGCTGCGCCGTACTCGCGGCGGCACGATCGAGCCGTCGCCCCGGCTGGCCTTCGCCGACCTCGAACTGGACGAGGACAGCCACGAGGTCTGGCGCAACGGTACCCAGGTGCAGCTCTCCCCCACCGAGTTCAAGCTGCTCAGGTACTTCATGCGCAATTCGGGCCGGGTCCTTTCCAAGATGCAGATCCTCGACCACGTCTGGGACTACGACTTCCGTGGTGACACCGGAATCGTCGAGTCCTACGTCTCAGTACTGCGCCGCAAGATCGATACAGCCGAACCGCACCTGCTGCATACGCTGCGCGGAGTCGGCTACGTCATGCGGCTGCCCGCTTCCTGACTTGGCGGTATCCGCATGGCCTCGCCCTCTTTCGCCCGCAAGACCTGGGACCGGCTCAGACGGCTGTCTGACCGCACGCCGCTGCGAACCAAAGTGCTCACGGCCATGCTCGCCCTCGTCGGAGTGGCGCTGGTCATCATCAGCGTGGCGGGCGTACTCGTCTTCCGCGACTACCTGACCAACCGGGCCGACTCCGAGGTCCGCCAGCAATTCCAGCTCGCGGTCGCTTCCACCCAAAGCGGCCAGCTGCACCCGAGCACGGTTGGGATCGGCGGTCCCTATGTGACCGCCTGGCGGCTCGAGGGCAGGCAACTCGAAGCCCAGGTCGCGTTCGGCGGCCGGCCACTGCGTGCCGACCTTCCTGACGTTCCGGTCAGCCTCGCGTGGGTCAATGCCCATGCCGGCAAGCTCGTCACCATTCACGGGTTGGACAGCACCGACCGCTGGGAGGTCATGGTGCTGCCGACGCCGTATTACAGCGTCTTTGGCGAACGGCAGGTCGGGACGCTGATCGTCGGGGTCAACCTCGGCGACATCGACGGCTCGATCGCCCGGCTCGCCGCCATCGACGCGATCGTCGGTGCCGTCCTGCTGCTCGGGCTGGCCGCGGTGGGTTTCGCCGTGGTGAAGGCGAGCCTGCGCCCGCTCACCGACATCGAGCGGACGGCCGGTCAGATCGCGGCCGGAGACCTGACCCGCCGGGTCCGGCAGGCCGACCAGCGCACCGAGGTCGGGCGCCTGGCCGGATCGCTGAACCGGATGCTTGAGCACATCGAGGTGGCGTTCCGTGCCCGGACGGCGTCAGAGGAGGCGGCGCGACGGTCAGAGGAAGCCGCCAGGCACGCGGCGATGGCGGCGAACCGGTCGGAGGTTCGGATGCGGCGGTTCATCGCCGACGCCAGTCACGAACTCCGTACCCCGCTGACCGCGATCCGCGGCTACGCCGAGTATTACCGCCAGCGCGGCGGGACCAGCGCACCACTCGGATCGAACGCCTCGGAAGGCGGAGTCCAGGCCAGGCCCAAGACTCCCCCGGTCACGCCCAACGGCGGTGCGGTAAAAGGCAGTGCGGCAAACGGCAATGGCGCGGCCGACAGCACGTTCGATCTCGACCGCATGATCGAGCGGGTCGAGCAGGAAGCCACCAGGATGGGCGTCCTCGTCGATGACCTGCTGCTGCTCGCCCGCCTCGACCAGCAGCGATCGCTGGAGTTCCGCACCGTCGACATGCTCGGGATCGCCGTCGATGCCATGCACGACGCGCGGGTGATCGCCCCGGACCGGGCGATCAACCTGACCGTCGCCTCGCCGGAAGCGGCGCTGGTGATCGGCGATGAGGTCGGCCTGCGCCAGGTCGTCGGCAACCTGATGAACAACGCGATCACCCATACGCCAGAAGGCACGCCGATCGACCTCACGATCAGGGTCGCCGACTCCGTGCCGGCTCCGGTGCCGCCGCTCGGCGGTCCCGGCGACCCGGTGGTGATCCTCGAGGTGGCCGATCACGGCACCGGCCTGTCGGCCGAGCAGCGCGAGCACGTCTTCGAGCGCTTCTATCGCACGGACAAGTCACGGACCAGGAAGGCTGGCGGGACCGGGCTCGGACTGGCGATCGTGAACTCGATGATCTCGACCCACGGCGGCCGGGTGTGGGTCGACACGACCCCGGGCGGCGGCGCCACGTTCGGCTTCGGCCTGGCGCTGGCCCCCGAAGCGCGTCTGTCTGACTAACGCCCGGCCAGAGCCGCTCTTGCGGCCGCCAGAGTCGCGTCCACGTACCCGGAGCCGAACAGGCAGACGTGGACGAGCAGCGGGTGGAGTTGGTGCAGGCCGATCCTGGACCGCCAGCCGTCGGCCAGCGGCGCGACCTCGGAGTAGGCGGCCAGCACCCGGTCCAGGTGAGTCAGCCCGAACAAGTCCAGCATCGCCAGGTCGGTCTCCCGGTGACCGCCGTGCGCGGCCGGATCGATGAGCCAGCCTCGGCAGTGCCGATCGGGGTGGCGGGTGGGGGGCGCAGCGGGCGGGACCCCCTCCGAACCCCCGCCCGCCGACCACAGCACGTTGCCCGACCAGCAGTCGCCGTGGATGCGGCTCGGCGGCTCGGCCGGGCCGGCCAGGTCGGTGATCCGGTCGGCCACCGACTCGATCAGCTTCGATTCGGCGCGTCCGAGAGTGCCGGCGTCGAGCGCGATCCGGCAGTACGGCAGGAGGCGGTGTTCCGCGTACCAGGGCGCCCAGGAGTCACCGGGTTGGTTCGCCCGTGGTTGATTCGACAGCTCCAGGCTGGCGATGAAGCCCCGCCAGGGCGCACCGAACGAGTCCGCGCCGAAGGCGTGCAGCATGGCCAGGTCGCGGCCGAAGCGTTCGGCAGCCGCCCGGTCGGGACTGGCCTGCGGCAGCCAGACCAGCGCCAGCAATGCGTTACCGCTGAAAAAAATCTCGGGTACTGGTGCGGCACCAGCCTCGCCGAGCCAGCGCAGTCCGGCCGCTTCGGCAGCCAGGCGAGCGCCCGCGTCGCCGGCCGATGGGTCGGCGATGGACTTGACGAAGAGGTCGCGGCCGTCGGCGATCCTGGCTCGGTAGTGGCGGGCGCCGTGGCCGCCGCCGATCGAGCGGAGTTCGCGCACTTCGACTCCGATCGTCGCCGAGAGCCCGGCCCGATCAATCACTAGAAGCGCCAGCCAGCAGCTCCGCCAGCTCGCCGACCAGCCCGCGTACCGCCGCGTCGATCAGTTTGTACGCCTTGCCGAACGCGGCCGCGCCCTCGCCGTAAGGGTCGGGTACCTCCGCGCCGTCCGGCGCCTGCGGGTCGAAGGACCGAAGCAGCCTGATCCGGCCGTCCGTTCCTGGCCGGCCCCTGGCCATCCGGTCCAGGTTGCGCAGGTTGGACTGGTCGGTGGCCAGCAACAGGTCGAACCGGTCAAGCCAGTCGGGGCCGATCTGCCTGGCCCGGTGCGCCGACCCGTCGAGCCCGTGCCGGGCCAGCTCGGCTCGGGCCCCGCGATCCATCTGCTCGCCCAGGTGCCAGTCGCCGGTGCCCGCGCTCTCCACGCGGACGCGCTTGTCCAGCCCGGCGTTCGCCAGTTCCGCCCTGAGCAGCGCTTCTGCCATCGGCGAGCGGCAGATGTTACCCAGGCAAACCACGCAAATCTCATATTGGCTGGAAAGCTTCCTGGGAGCTGGTGGCGGCAGCAGGGCGTCACGGTCAGCGGGCATGACACCAAGGATGGCCTCTGGCCGCCCGCGCCGCTACCGGAGACGATCTCTCTCAGTCGGGCTGGTTGTCGAGGCGGGTCAGGACCGTCTCGGCTATGGCGGCGAAGGCATCGATCTGCTCGGGGCTCAGCACGTCGATGAAGACTTCGCGCACGTGGGCGACGTGCTTGGGCGCAGCTTCGACGATCGCGGCTCGGCCGACCGGCGTCAGGACGATTTCGGCGTAGCGGCTGTCATCCGTGCACGCCTGCCGTTCGATGAGACCGCGCTGGGCCATGCGGGTCAACTGGTGCGACAGGCGGCTCTTCTCCCATTTGATGAGCGCACCCATCTCGAATGCGCGTAGCCGGCCGCTGGGCGCTTCCGACAGGACGACTAGCAGATCGTAGTCGGCGCCCGACAGGCCGGTCTCCTGCTGCAGTCGGCGGGAAAGCTGCGCGCGTACCTCGTTTTGCAGCCCCATGAAGCCACGCCAGGCGCGCTGCTCCCGTTCGGTGAGCCAGACGTCGTTCGTCACACCCTCGATGATATCGAAGAGGTTGACACGTCAACCTCTTCAGTTCTAGAGTCAGGTTGACACGTCAACCTAAGAACCAGGACAACCATGACTAAAGTGGCAATCATCCTCGGAAGTACCCGACCCGGCCGCAACGGTGCGGCGGTGGCGAACTGGGTGCGGGACATCGCCAGCAAGCGCACCGACGCCGAGTTCGAACTGGTGGACCTCAAGGACTACAACCTGCCGCATCTGGACGAGGCGATCCCAGCGGCGGCGGGCATGTACACCAACCAGCACACGAAGGACTGGTCGGCGAAGATCGCTTCGTTTGACGCGTATGTGTTCGTGACGCCGGAGTACAACCACTCGACGTCGGGCGCGCTGAAAAACGCGATCGACTTCCTGTACCGGGAGTGGAACAACAAGGCGGCAGGGTTCGTGAGCTACGGCGGCAACGGCGGTGCGCGTGCGGTCGAGCATCTGCGCCTGGTGATGGGCGAACTGCAGGTCGCCGACGTGCGGGCCCAGGTCACGCTATCGCTGCACACCGACTTCGAGAATCTCAGCGTGTTCGCCCCGGCCGGGCAGCACGAGGAGGCGGTCACCGCGATGCTCGACCAGGTCGTGGCGTGGGGCGAAGCACTCAAAACCGTGCGCGCATAGCCCCTGGAGCCTAGGCAAGGCCAAACCACGCAAATCTCACGGCCGGCCAGCACGACTGGGCGAGCACGTGGGACGGTAGATAGATGAGTCACGAGGGCGTTTACCGGCAACTGTCGTACTGGCACGACTCGGTGCCCGGATCGCTCGAACCAGGTCCCAGCCTCCCCGGCGACGCCGAGGTCGATGTCGCGATCGCCGGGGCAGGCCTGACCGGCCTGTGGACCGCGTACTACCTGAACAAGATCAACCCGCAGCTCACAATCGCGATCTGCGAGCGCGAGATCGCCGGATTCGGCGCGTCGGGCCGGAACGGCGGCTGGTGCTCGGCGCTGTTCCCCGCCTCGCTCGGCAAGCTCGAGCGGATGGCCGGCCGCGAGCAGGCGGTCGCCATGTACCGGGCCATGCAGAAGACCGTCGACCAGGTCGGCAGCGTCACGATCACCGAGAACATCGACTGCCACTGGGCCAAGGGCGGCACCGTCTCCTTCGCGCGGTCACCCAGCCAGGTGGAGCGGGCCAGGCAGGAGGTAGCCGAAGCCAGGATGTACGGGTTCGACGAGACCGACATCCGGCTGCTGACCGCCGAGGAAGCGCGCGACCAGGCCCAGGCCTGCGACGTGCTCGGCGGCGTCTATACGCCGCACTGCGCGGCGATCCATCCGGCCCGGCTGGCGCGCGGACTGGCCAGCCTGCTCCGCGAGCGGGACGTGCGGATCTACGAGCGGACCCCGGTCAGCGCGATCGAGCCCGGGCGGCTGGTAACGCCGCACGGGACCGTCAAGGCCAGGCACGTGATCAGGGCCACCGAGGGTTATACGCCGGGGATTCCTGGCCAGGAACGGGCGATCGTGCCGGTGTACTCCCTCGTCATCGCCACCGCGCCGCTGCCGCAGAAGATCTGGGAGCAGATCGGCCTTGACTGCCGGCCGACGTTCAGCGATCTCCGGCACCTGATCATCTACGGGCAGCGCACGGCCGACGGGCGGCTGGTGTTCGGCGGGCGGGGCGCGCCCTATCACTTCGGGTCGGCGATCCAGCCGGGCTTCGACCGGGTGCCTGAGGTGTTCTCGGCCCTGCGGCGGACGCTGATCGAACTGTTCCCCGTACTGGACGATGTGGTGATTACGCACACGTGGGGCGGGCCGCTCGGCATCGCCAGGGACTGGTGCGCCTCGGTCGGCCTCGACCCGGCGTCTGGCATCGGCTGGGCCGGCGGGTACGTCGGCGACGGCCTGTCCACCACGAACCTGGCCGGGCGCACGCTGGCCGACCTGATCACTGGCCAGGACACCGAGCTCACCAGGCTCCCCTGGGTCGGACACAAGTCGCCGCGCTGGGAACCAGAGCCGGTGCGCTGGCTCGGGATCAACGCCGGGCTGCGCTCGATGGACTGGGCCGATCGGTCAGAAGCGCGGACCGGACGGCAGTCGCGGGCCGCGACCATGTTCAGCCGCTTCCTCGGCGGATAACGCGCGGGTAATTTCGGGCGAAGCGGTCTCGGATTCTGGTTCGCCAGACCCTGCGGTCGCTGATAGCATCGCTGAGGTTCATGCGCCGCTAGCTCAATTGGCAGAGCAGCAGACTCTTAATCTGCGGGTTCGGGGTTCAAGTCCCTGGCGGCGCACCCGGCTGATCTGGTGAAGTACTCTCGTGCGTGTTCTCAGTGCCGTGCTCGTGGAAACTCACAACGGCCCTCAGCCTGACACGCGAGACGCGGCCACGGGGCATCGCAGCGCCCGCAGCATCCTGCCTCTGGCTCGCTGCACCCGCATGGCCATGCCGACGCCGAACGCCCCATCGCGACCGCGGCCCCGGCGATGGTGAGCTCCTCCAGCCCAGCAGGAGATCATCATCCTCGCCATCATCCAGGCCCGGGATTGTGCCCTCAGGTGGCGCGAGACCGCCATCGCCTCGGCTGCGGCGGCGGCGGCGGCCAGCTTCGCACGGGTTTTCCCGGCGCGACGTTCCTGTGCGTGCACCGCAGCCTGGCGGGGTGCTGTCCGACGCCCTCAGTGCCTATCCGCTCGGCCTGGGCGGCAGTCCGTTCTGGCCCTACTCCGGCCCGCACCCCGGCAACAGCGCCGCCACCGTCGCCGCATACTGGGTCGCCCGCACAGAATCGCAGCTCGAGTTCGAGACGCAGCACCTCGACTCATGCATGCGCCTCAGGCATGAGGACGTGATCGCGCAACCCCGCCCACCCGGCTGGCTGGCTGCCTGCCTGCCCGGCCAGGTTTACAACCGCCTAGGGCCCCTGGCTTTGATCGTGATCATGGAATCTTCGTGATCGCGGCCTGCTGGCCCGCGTGCTTCTTCTTGCGTGAGGAAAGAGGTGCGCACTAGCCGGGAGATAAGCCCGTCCCGGCCGGAACAGCCGCGGACGCGCCTGTTCCCGCTGGTGCCGCCTGGCCCTGGTGACGCTGTCTTAGCCCGGGTCAGGGACGTCTTAGCCCTGGTTACGCTGTCTTAGCCCGGGTTACGGACACCGAAACCGGGATAAACCCGGCAAAATTTTGCGCTAACCAGGGCTAAGACGTCCTAACCAGGGCTAAGTGGTCCGTAACCCGGGCTAAGACGTCCGTGACCCGCAGGCCGGGAACGGCGGCGGACCGGGCAGACCGGCCATACCGGGCACCGGCCCACGCGCCCGAACGGGCGACGCCCGGTTCCCCGGGGACCATGCCCCGGCCGGGGCCGGGGCCGGTGCCGGTGCCGGTGCCGGTGCCGCCCGCAGAGTACGCACCAGCCTGATAAAATTCAGGTCATAACCGCCTAAGATCACCGCATTCTTACAAAACTTTTCCATTCGAACTTCCGTGCTTGTAAGGCAAGTATGAGTCGGGGTTACCTGAGAGCAGGCTCATCAGTTTGGCATTGCGCTG
>DATNFM010000303.1:0-20312 GCA_035606435.1 Streptosporangiaceae bacterium
TGCCGATGACCGCCTCGTGCGAAGACTGGATGATCGACGCGAGCTTCACCGTCGTCTCGTGAGTTCGATGCTGGGCGGTGACGTCGCGGACCGCAGCCGTCACCAGGACGCCTTCTTCGGTCTCGATCGCCGACAACGAGATCTCGGCCGGAAAGGTACTGCCATCCCGTCGCCGGCCGGCCAGTTCCATCCCCTGCCCCATGGGCCGCGGCACCGGATCGGCGATATACCTGGCCCGGTGTTCCGGGTGCACCGCCCGAGCCGGCTCCGGCACGAGCATCTCTACCCGCTGGCCGATCAATTCGTCGCGCTCGTAGCCGAACAGTCGCTCGGCCTGAGCGTTCACCAGGGCAATGCGCCCATCTGTCTCCACGCACACCATCGCATCGGGCGCCGCCTCAAGCAGGCCAAGGAAACGACGATCCTCCAGATCCCGCACAGGTTCCTCCTAGTGACGTACTGATTACTTTACGTCACTGCCCCCTGCCTTTGTACCCAGGCCGAGCAGCCGGGTGCGCAGCTACCGGCCCGGTTGGCCCGACTCCATTAACTCCGGCCCAAATAATCATGGCGATTTACCTGTGCCATTTCTCAGATTATTTAGTACTCACGATTAAGGACGTCTGCCTCTAAGTGATTTCCAGGTCTTCGGCGACAGTTTTACCAAGCCAAACGGCCCTTCATCAGGAATCAGAAAGAGGCAATTCAATGTCAGCGAAGTCAGGATTCAGCAGCTCGCTTTTCACCCGGTCAGTTCTCGTCAAGTCGGCGGCGGCCACCGCCACGGCCCTGCTGGCCGCGGGTGCTGCCGCCGGCCTCGGGCCGGCCGCCAGCGCCGCCACCGTCTGCTCCACGAGTCCGAGCTCGTGTGGCTACCCGGATGCCACGAACACCGGCGTGCCCTCGGGAAGGACGCTGCAGACAGTCCCCGGCCAGGTCTCCTCCGGCCCGGGCTGGTACTACGACACCCGGGGCTGGGTGCAGGTCACCGGCAACGGGGCAAACCTGACCGGCCTGTACATCCCCTACAACGTCAACATCTCGGCGAGTAACGTCACGCTCAACGACGACGAGATCATGGCGGGCGGAGCCAACTCGATGGGCGTCAGCCTGCGGCACACCAGCGGGGTCACGATCGAGAACACGACAATCACCGGCATCAACGCCACCAGCGGCCGGCTGATGACCGGGATTAAGGATGTCTTCAGCGACTCAACCGGCCTGGTGGTCAATGCCAATAACATCTCGAATTTCGAGACCGGCGTGCAGCTGGAGGCCGGCCTGGTGGAGAACAATTACATCCACGACCCCGGCTATATGTCGGCCGACCACACCAACGGCGTCATGTCGAACGGCGACAACACGCCGCTGACCATCACGCACAACACGATCTTCAACAGTCTGGGCCAGACCGACGACATCGCGCTCTTCCAGGACTTCTCCGGCCAGGCCAACCGGACCATCACCAACAACCTGCTGGGCGGCGGTGCCTACAGCATCTACGGCGGCGCCACCAACGAGGCCAGCTACGGAGTCCCGACGAACATCACCGTCACCGGCAACCGGATCGCCACGAACTACTTCGCCAATGGCGGCGCCTACGGCCCGGTCGCCTACTTCGACTCCTCAGGCACCGGCAGCACCTGGTCCGGCAACACCTGGGACGCCACCGGCGCGACGATCCCTTCGCCCTAGTCGGCGCCCCAGTTCGGTGCCCCAACCACAGCCGACCCCAATCCCAGCCGACCCCAACCATCGGCGCGCCGCCGGCCCCAACCGGGCCGGCGGCCAGCTTTGGTTCGACCTGAGTACTGTCGATGAGTAGTCGATCGACTACGTTTCGTACATGAAGTTGATCGGCATGACCATCTGGCTGGCCGCCGTCGCGGTCGTTGTCGCGCTGATCGCGATCGGCCTGGCCTTTCCCGGCTTGCTGCGACCCGGGTCGAAGCAACCGCCAATCTCGGCCGGGCATCCGAGGCCGGCGCAGCATCCGCGCCACCATCACGAGCGGGTCGAGCGGCGTCGGCAGCGCGGGTTCCCTGACGCGGCCGACACCGGCGTTCCGGCCGGGACCAGACTGCGCACGGTGCCGGGCCAGGTCAGGCGCGGAAAGGGCTGGGCCTACGATCAGCGCGGCTGGGTCAGGGTATACGGCCACGGGGCCGTGCTCACCGACCTGAACATCCCGTGCGACGTCAGCGTCACCGGGTCGGACATCACGATCAGGAACGTCAAGGTCACGGTCGGCGGGGCGGACGCGATCGGGATCGGCCTGCGGCACGCCAGGAACGTGACGATCGAGGACTCCACGATCAGCGGCATGAACACCGGGGCCGGCCGGATGATGACCGGCGTCAAGGACGTCTACGGCGACGCGACCGGGGTGCGGGTGCTCGACGACGACATCTCCAGATTCGAGACCGGAGTCCAGGTCGAGACCGGGCTGATCGCCGACAACTACATCCACGAGCCCGGCTTTCTCCCCGGCGACCACACCAACGGCGTGACCTCGAACGGCGGGGTGACCACCCTGCTGACGATTAGCCACAACACGATCTTCATCAATCGCGGCCAGACCGACGCGATCGGCCTGTTTGAGGACCACGGAGTGCAGCAGAACCGGCGAATCACCGACAACCTGCTGGCCGGCGGCAGCTACGCGATCTACGCCGGCCAGAAACAGGGCGGCCCGCCCACCAGCAAAATCGTAATAACCGGAAATCTCATCAGCACGATATATTACGCTCACGGCGGCAATTACGGCTGCGCCGCTCATTTCGACAGCCGGGGCCGGGAGAATATCTGGTCCGGTAATACCTGGAATACCACTTCTGTCCCGGACTACAGTGCTTGCGATTAGTACAGTGGCCAGTGATTGACAGCACATGCAGCGGCCGGCCAATAGACTGCGCCATATGCCACCCGATCTAGCTGCGGTAATAGTTACCTACAATAGTGCCCACGTCGTGGGTAATCTTCTCGATTCGCTGCCGGGCGCTCTCGACGGCTTGTCGGCTGACGTCATCGTGGTGGACAACGCCTCTACCGACAACACGGTCGATGTGCTGATGGCCCGCGGTGACTGCCGAATTGTCCGCTCGGCCAATGTCGGCTATGCGGGCGGCATCAATCTCGGCGTCCGGCAATCTCCCGGCGCTCCGGCGATTTTGGTGCTCAATCCAGATGTCGTCCTGCACCCGCAATCGGTGCGGCCGCTAGTCGCTGCGCTGAACCAGCCCGGCGTCGGCATCGTCGCCCCCCAGGTGCGCTCCGAGGACGGCCGGCTCGAGCTGTCGCTGCGGCGCGAGCCCACGATCTTGCGCGCGCTTGGCCTGACCAAGACCAGGCTGCCGGCCTTCAGCGAATACGTCGCCGAACCCGCCGCCTACCTGAGCCCGCGCCCGGTGGACTGGGCGACGGGCGCGGTGCTGGCCATGTCCCGTGATTGCTTCGACGCGCTCGGTGGGTGGGACGAATCCTATTTCCTTTACTCGGAGGAAGTGGACGCCTCGCTTCGCGCCCGCGAAGCCGGCTTGGTGACCTGGTACGAACCGCAGGCCGTCGCCACTCACATCGGCGGCCAGTCCGGCCGCAGTGACACCACCCACGCGATGCAGATCATCAACCGGGTCCGGCTTTACCGGCGCCGCCACGGCAGCTTCGCGTCCTGGTGCTACTACGCGGTCACGGTCGCGAACGAGTTGTCCAGAATCCCGCGCGGGCACGCGGAGTCCCGGGCGTCGGTCCTGGCCTTGCTCAAGCCGACCCGCAGACCGTCGTGCCTGCGCTGCTCGGACACCCTGGTGCCGAGATGACCGAGCCGCCCAGGACCCAGACTCAATCAGCACAGACTCAGCCGATGGTCCCGATCCAGGCACAGGGGCTCGGAGCACTCCCGGTAACGGCCCGCGCGCCGAGAGCAGACGCGGTCACGGCGCTCAGCGTCTTCCTGTTCGCGCTGATGATCATTCCGTCGGCACTCGTCGTGGGCGCCTTCGGCGCGGCCGGCCGGCCGGCGACGCTGATCGCAGCCGCCTTGATCGGCTGGTACCTGCTGGCCAGGCCGCACCCGGACATGACCGTCGACGCCGGCCCGCAGCCGGTCAGGACCGCGGCGATCCTGTTCGCCTGCTCGGTGCTGGCCTCCTACGTCTGCGCGAACCAGTCCCTGCTGACGGCCTCGGAGCAGAACGCGGCGGACCGGGGCCTCATCCTGCTGGCCGGCTGGCTCGGGGTGATGCTGATCGCGGCCGACGGCATCGCCAGTGAGCACCGGCTCGCCGCCCTGTGCCGGCGGATCGTGCTCGGCGCGACGACGATGGCCGTGCTGGGCATTGCCGAGTTCCTCACCGGCACCGACCTCACCAAGTACGTCGCGATCCCAGGCCTGGTCACCCATTTTCAGGTCACCGACCTGATGACCAGGTTCGGCCTGGCCAGAGCTAACTCCACCGCCTCGCAGCCGCTCGAACTGTCCGCCTCGCTGGCGATGAGCCTGCCCCTGGCCATACATCAGGCCAGGCATTCGATCACGAGGCTACGCCGACGCCGCTGGCTGCAGGTCGCGGTGATCGCGGCCGCCATTCCGATGGCCGTCTCGCGAACGGCGCTGATCGCGCTCGGGGTCATGGCGATTTTGCTTGTTCCGACCTGGCCCGCCCGTCAGCGCCGGCGCGTCTATGTCGGCCTGGCGGGCTGCGCGGCCGGGCTCTTGCTGATCGCACCCAGCTTCATCGGGAGCTTCGGCAAATCCTTCGGCCAGCTCGGCACAGATACCAGCACGACCTCCAGGACCGACGCGCTGTCCCTGGCCGGGCCGCTGATCGGAGCCCATCCGTGGTTCGGCATCGGCCTGTCCACCTTCAACCCGCAGCACGCCTTCTTCGTCGACGACCAGTTCGTCACCTCACTGATCGAAACCGGGTTCATCGGCCTGCTCGCGCTGCTCAGCATCTTCGCGGCCGCCTGGTACGCCGCGCGCCGGATGCGGACGGCGCGCAGGATCTCGCACCGCGCCCGCGACCTGGCGCAGAGCCTGGTCGCCTCGATCGCGGTCGCGGTGATCTTCTTCGCCAGCTTCGACGTGCTGTCGTTCTCGATCGCCTCGAGCTTGTTCTTCCTGATTGTCGGCGTCACCGGCGCCGCCTACCGGCTATCCGGCGCCCGCCGATAACCCGATCCGCGCGAGCCTGCGCCAGGTCAGCGGGAGCTAGTGCGGGTGAAGCTGTCGGCTAGCTGGCGCGCGCGGGCCTGAAGGCGGACCCGGCCCTGGACGCCTGCTGGCTTGGCGACCGCGTGCTTGACCTTGCGCCGGCTGACCAAGCCGTCGATGATCACCGGCAGCCCGAGCGCGATGATCAGGCCGATCAGCAGCGTCGTCACCATCGGCCGCACCGTGGCGCTCCGCTGCAGGCTCGCCTCCGGGCTCGACGCCAACTCGGAAACCGTGATCTGGCTGTGCGGGCGGACATCGCCCTGCATCCGCACGAGCAGGTACTTGATCTCGCCGATGACGCCGTGCAAGGTTCGCTCCACGCCCGCCGGATTCGCCCCGGTCACGGTGATGATCAGCACCGAGCCGGTCGTGGTGGTCGCATAGGTCGGCTGCGCGACCGCGTAGGAATCCTCGAACCCCTCGCTCGCCAGCTGGCTGACCGTCACCGGCCCCGTGAGCTCCCGGCTCAGTACGTCCGCGGTGAGCGACAGCGACGGCGTGAATCCCAGGTAAGGGTTGCCGCCGGTCACCCTGGACGCGGCTCGGGACGCGAGCAGTACCACCGATGCCTGGGACTGATAGGTCGCGGGAAACACGAGCAGCGCGACGGCGAAGCTAGCGAGCGCGAGCAGAACCAGCCCGACTGTCAGCGCCGCGCGCCGCCGCCAGATCCGGATTACCTCATCGAATCTCATCTAAGCCCAACCCCCGGCAGATCTGTCGATTTTCCAGTAACCGCTTTTCCCGTTCTTATTATGGCCGCTTCGCTTACTCGCCTGATACCGTTCTCATTATGCCTGCGTCTTGGTCACGAGTTCTCGTCCTTGCGCTGATTCTGATCATTACCGCAGGTCTGGGCATAAAGATCGAGCGAGACCGCCCTACCTATGTCGAATCGGCGACGGTTCTGTTTACGGTGCCAAATGTAGACAGTTCGGCGTTGACCTACACCTGGCAGGCGCAGTCATTGATTTCTACCGGCGCCGTAGTCGGCGAGATTCTCATGAGCCCGCAAATCGAGCGCGAGGTCGCCCGGGCCGGCGGTACCGCCCCTTATAGCCTGACCCTGGTCAACCTTTATAACCAGGACTATCCCGAATACGGCTATCCCGAGGCCACGCTCTCGGCCACTTCGGCCAGCCCGGCCGGCACCCGCCGTACCTACCTGATCGCGAAACGGACGATGATCAATGTCCTGGCCGCCTGGCAAGACAGGGCCGGCGCCCCCAAGCAGCACCGCATCGTGGCCCAGGTCACCAACGACTCCGGCCCGGTAGCCAGGATGGGTTCACGCCAGCGGGCACTCGGCGGCCTGCTGCTCCTCGGCCTAGTCGCGGCCGGCACCTGCTGGAGCCTGACGGGCCGCCGGCACAGCCCCGGTCGGGTCTAGCCGGTCCGCGTCGTCGGCGAGCAGCAGGGCGGCGATCCGCTCGCCGGCGTGCCCGTCCCAGAGCGCGGGCCTGCGCGGGACCCCAGGGGAGGCCAGCGCGAGCTTGGCCGCCGCGACGATCTGGCCGGGATCGGTGCCTACCAACTGGTTCGTGCCGTGCGTCAGCGTGATCGGCCGTTCGGTGTTCTCCCGCAGCGTCAGGCACGGAATGCCGAGGGCGGTGGTCTCCTCCTGCACTCCGCCGGAGTCGGTCAGCACCAGCAGGGCCGAGGCCTGGAGCGCGATGAAGTCCAGGTACCCGGCCGGGGGAATGATCCGCATCCGCCCCGCCTGGCTTGCCTCGGCGATCTGGTTGGCCCCCCTCATCTGGCTGGACTGAGCGATCCGGTTGGCCAGCCTGGGATGGGCCGGCAGCACGAGCGGGCACATCGCACCCACCTCATCGAGCGCCGAAAGCAGCCGGTCAAGAACGACCGGATCATCGACGTTGCCGGCCCGGTGCAGCGTGACCAGGCCGTAGCCGCCCGGCTTAAGACCGAGCCGAGTGAGCGTGTCCCGCTCGCGGGCCCGGTCCAGGTTGGCGAGCAAGGTGTCCACCATGACGTTGCCGACCAGGTGGGCGTCGTCGCGGCCTTCGGACCGCAGATGGGCAATGGCATCCTGCGACGGCGCGAACAGGTAGTCGCTGACCCGGTCGGTGACGACCCGGTTGACTTCCTCGGGCATGGTCCAGTCGCCGCTGCGCAGCCCGGCCTCCACGTGCCCGAGCCGGGATTGCGACTTGGCGGTGACCAGCGAGCAGGCCAGCGTGGAGTTCACGTCGCCGACCACGATCACGACGTCCGGTCGCACGCTCGACACGACCGGCTCGAAGGCGAGCATAACCCGCGCCGTCTGAGTAGCGTGCGTACCAGAGCCCGCCCCGAGGAAATGGTCGGGACGGCGAAGGCCGAGGTCGGTGAAGAACACCTCGCTCATCGCCGGGTCGTAGTGCTGCCCGGTGTGAACAAGCACCACGTCCTGGCCGCGCCGGGCCAGCGCGTCCATGACCGGCTTGACCTTCATGAAGTTGGGCCTCGCGCCGACGACGCAGATGATTCGCATGAAGGTCCTCACAGGGTTTCGACGTTGGCGCCGGTCAGCACATTCCTGCAGTCGAGCGCGTAACTGGCGTGCGCCACGATCTCAGCCCGGTCGAACTCGTCGTGATCGGTGAGCATGACGACGGCGTCGGCCCGGCCAAGCTCGGCGGCGGTCGGCTCTACTCGCTCGATGCTGCTGCTGATCAGCCCGGATTCGCCGACGTGCGGGTCGGCCGCCACGACGTCGGCACCGAGCCCGGCCAGCAAGCTGGCCACCCGGGCGGCCGGCGACTCCCTGGCATCGCCGGTGTTCTTCTTGTAGGCGAGCCCGAGCAGCAGGATCCGCGAGCCGTTAACCGCTTTGCACCGCTGGTTGAGCCCCATCATCAGCCGCCGCACGACGTAGTCCGGCATGTGGTTGTTGATGTCATTGGCCAGCTCGACGAACCTGAACGTCTGGCCCAGCGCGCGTTCGACCCGCCAGGACAGATACGAGGGGTCGATCGGCAGGCAATGCCCGCCCACCCCAGGTCCCGGCGTGAACGGCATGAACCCGAACGGCTTACTGGAAGCCGCTCCGATCGCCGCCCACACATCGATGCCGAGCCCGTCAGCGCACATCGCCAGTTCGTTGATCAGGGCGATGTTGACATGCCTGAACGTGTTCTCGATGATCTTGGCCAGCTCCGCCTCGGCGGGCGAGGCGACCGGAACGGTCTGCTCAACGAGTTCGGCGTAGAACTCCTGCACGACGGCCAGCGAGGCCGAGTCGATACCGGAGACGATCTTCGGGGTGCTGACCAGCGTCCAGGTCTTGTTGCCTGGGTCGATGCGCTCCGGGCTGTAACCCAGGTGAAAGTCGACCCCGGCGATCAGGCCGGACCCGTCCTCCAGCCACGGCTGGACCTGCTCCGTGGTGGTACCTGGCCACGTGGTGGACTCGACGATCACCGTCGAGCCGTGCCGCAGGTACCTGGCGAGCGTGCGGCAGGCCGACTCGATATAGGTCAGGTCGGGCAGCCCCTCGCGCAGCGGGGTCGGCACCGAGATCACCGCCACGTCGAACCCGGCGCAGCTCCTGGCCTCAGACGATGGCATGAAGGCGCCGCTGTCCATCAAGGTAGCGAGCTGGCTCGCCGCTACGTCCTCGATATAGGAACCGGTCTCCAGCTGCTTGACCCGGCCTGCGTCGGTGTCGTAGCCGACCACCTTGTGCCCGACCTCGGCCGCCCGCAGTGCCAGTGGCAGGCCCACATAGCCAAGGCCGACTACCACGACGTTACTCATTGCGCGTTCTCCCCCATGTCGGGCCGACAGAGCGCCGCCCGCGCGACCAGCGTCATGAAGGCGAAATTCGTCGAGACGTACCGGCGGCCGAGCCGCACCGGCTCCTGCAGCGCGCGGTACAGCCATTCGAGCCCGTGCCGCTGCCACCAGGCCGGCGCCCGCTTGGTAATTCCGGCCAGGATGTCAAAGGAGCCGCCGACCCCGTGCACGACCTTGGCGCCGGTCAGCTCACCGAAGTTCTGGACGAACAGCTCCTTGCGCGGTGATGAGATCCCGATGAAAAGCAGGTCAGGGCTGGCCTGCTTGATGGCATCGGCGACCTCGCCGTCCAGCTCGGGCCCGAAGTAGCCGTCCCGGTACCCCGCGATCACCAGGTCCGGGTGCCGGCGCCTGACCTGCGCAAGCATGGCCTGCCCGACCTCGGCCCGCGCCCCGAGGAAATAGACCCGGTCACCACGGGTCGCCGCCCGGTCCAGCAACTCGGTGAACAGGTCGATGCCCGTGACGCGTTCCGGCAGCGGCCGGCCAAGCAGTCGCGAGGCCCAGACCACGGCCTGGCCGTCGGCGAGCACGAGATCGCAGCCGCAGACTGCCCGGCGCAGTGTCTCGTTCTTGCTCATCGTGACGACCTTGGCCGCGTTGACCATGCCGATCCGCAGGCATTCCCCGTGATCGATCGCCTCGGTGCAGCGGGCGACCGCCTGCGGCAGGGTCACCGGATCAAGCGTGATCCCCGGCAGCCCCGTCATGCCGCACCCTCGTTCGGCCGGGAACTCCTGGCGCCTCCGCTCAGCCAGGCGTAGAGCATCCAGCCGAGTTCGTACGGACGGCACTCGTAGTCCACCGTCCTCGGCGGGAACAGCAGGCCGATCCCAGGCATCGACGTGCCCGGCAGGACCGCGCTGCGTGCCGCCGCCAGGCCCCGCACCAGCTTGCGCGGATCATTGCGGCCGACCTTGCGCCAGATCACGGGCTTGTCGGCCGCGATCAGCGGCTCGGTCGTCTCCGGCCGTCCAGCCATCCACCGCAGCCCTCGGCGGATCTCGGTGAGATGGTCCTCGCCGCCGGCCTCGGCCAGGTCAAGCAGGCCCATCGGCGCCATCGCGTGCTGGTGCACGCTGTAGACCGGATAGCCCTCGACCACCGCGCCGGTGCGCGCGTCGTAGTGCCACCACCACTGCCCGGCCGGACCCTGCGCCCGGCAGATCACCCGCGCCACCTGCTCGGCGGCGGTGAGTGCCGCCTGGTCAGCGGCGCTGGCGTGCAGCCTCGCCAGGGCCTGGACCGGGTAGATCTGGTCGGCGAAGCTCCCGACGTGCGCGCGGTACCACTTCTGGCCCCCGCCGATCCGGTGCGGAAAAGCGACCCGGCGGGCACCGAGCAGGCGCTGCCGCGCGGCATCCAGGTGTAGCTCCACATCGACGGCTGCCCTCGCGGCGACCAGCGCGGTCACCACCCAGGCCGCGGCGACCACATCGATCGCGTCGCCCGGTTCACCCGACAGCAGCCGCCGGTCGAGTTCGGCGAGCCGGCCTGTGGCGTGCGGCAACTCGCCGTGCCCGGCTTCGGCGGCGGCCAGGCAGATCAAGGCGACATCGCCTCGGTCGGTCATCCGATCGAGTCCCTTGGCCAGCCTGCCGATCAGGTCGTCGCTGTCTTCGCCGACCAGGATGGCGCGCTGCGCCTGGTCAGGAAGATGCGCTAGGCCAAGGCTCGCTATAGCGCCGTACCGGAGGCTGGTGCCTTCAGCCGCGAGCCGGTCCCCTCTGAGCGTGAACGCGAACTCATCGCCGAGGTAAGACCGCCGGAGTGTCCGCTGCGCCACAGTCAGCAGCCGATCGACGAGCCGGACGGCAGCGGGGTCGGTTGCCTCGAGCAGGCCGATCCTGGCAGATCGCCAGTCGCTCATGAGCAAATCCCTTCCTGGCATACGGAATTAACCGCAGCCTGATTTGCTGATTTCAGCGCCTAATAAGCGCCGCTTACGTAGGAAAAGCCGGACAGAGCGAATAAGCCCGGCCTACTTCACTACAGAACGTAATTTGTTGATTACTCTTTGTAAGAGTGTAGCGGTGACAGGTGCCGACGTCTTACGGTCTGAACATGGAGCCGCTTGAAATAGAAGGCGCTTGGATCTACAGGCCAAAAATTCATTCTGATAAGCGGGGAAAATTTCACGAGTGGTTTATTAGCAGCCGGATTGCGACGGCCGCGGGCCGGGATCTGCGTGTCGCCCAGGCGAACTGCTCGGCGTCGAGAAGGGGCGTGATCCGCGGGATCCACTTCAGTGACGTGCCACCTGGTCAGGCTAAATACGTCACCTGTCCGACCGGGGCGATCCTGGACGTGATCGTCGACCTCCGGGTTGGCGCTCCGAGTTTCGGGCACTGGACCGCGGTCGAACTCAGCGAGCGCAACGGTTGCGCAGTCTTCATCTCCGAGGGACTAGGTCACGCCTTTGCCTCGCTGACCGACGACGCCAAAATTTTCTACCTATGCTCGACTTTCTACGATCCGCACCGAGAGCACGCCGTGCACCCTTTGGATCCAGAAATCGGAATTGAATGGCCGATTGATACCGCGCCAATACTTTCCGACAAGGATCAGGACGCGCCATCGCTTTCGGTCGCCCGGGCCGACCTGATGCTTCCTGACTACGCCAGGTGCCGGGAATTCGTCAATTCACTAGCGCTTTCCTGACGGACACCAGAGCGTCGGCCAGGCTCGCCGGAGCGCGTCGCGCCAGTCGCCGATCGGCGCGACCGGCAACCCCCGGTAGCGGTCGTGGCCTAGAACGCTCCAGGCGGGGCGCGGCGCCGGCCGGGGGTAGGCCTCGCTGGTCGTCGGCCGCACCCGCTCCTGGTCGGTGCCAAGCAGTTCGAAGACGTGCCTGGCCAGCTCGAACCAGCTGGCCTGGCCCGAACTGGTCGCGTGGAAGATGCCGCGCGCCCCGGCCGCGGCCAGCTTGATCACCTGATCGGCGACGTCCCCGGTCCAGCTTGGCTGACCGTGCTGGTCGGCGACGACGTCGACGGACGGACGGCTGCCGGCCAGCTTGATCATCGTGTGCAC
The DNA here is from genome assembly GCA_035606435.1 of Streptosporangiaceae bacterium. Classification (GTDB taxonomy): domain Bacteria; phylum Actinomycetota; class Actinomycetes; order Streptosporangiales; family Streptosporangiaceae; genus Chersky-822. Next base: position 12,050 of record DATNFM010000303.1, read on the forward strand.
GAAGCTGGGACCGCCTCGCCCGTAGAGCCAGGCTGTCCTGATTACCAGGCCGTCATCGGGCAGCAGGCTGAGCACGGCTCGCTCGCCGGCCAGCTTGGTGCGACCGTAGGCGGTACGCGGCGCGGGGTCGTGGGTCTCGGCGTACGGCCGACTCGCCGTGCCGTCGAAGACGTAGTCCGTCGAGATCTGCGCCATCACGGCGCCGACCTCGGCGCAGGCGGCGGCCAGGTTCTGCGCTCCGCGCCCGTTCACCGCCAGCGCTTGGACCTCCTGCGCCTCGGCGGCATCCACGGCGGTCCAGGCCGCGCAGTTGATCACTACTCCCGGGCGGTAGTCGGCGATTAGCGCGTGAACCGCTCCGGCGTCGGTGATGTCAAGCTCGCGCCTGCGCGGACCTAGCACCGTCTCGCCCCGGGCGCGCAAGCCTGCCATGACGTCCTCGCCGAGCATCCCGCCTGCCCCGGCGACCAGCCATCTGGTCATGGGTCCGCGCGAGCCAGGACGGCGATCTTGGGCGCGGACGGACGCGGGCCGTGCTTCAGCGGCTGCCACCAGCGTCGGTTCTCGCGGTACCAGCCGACGGTCGCGTCCAGCCCAGCCTGAAACGCGATCCTAGGGGCGTAGCCAAGCTCGCGCAGCCTGCGGTCGTCGATGCTGTACCGGCGGTCGTGTCCTTTCCGGTCGGTCACCTGCCTGACCCGCGTCCATTCCGCATCACAGCGATCGAGCAGCAGGCGCGTCAGCTCGAGGTTGGTCAGCTCGGTCTGCCCGCCGATGTGGTAGACGGCACCGGGCTCGCCGTTGCACAGCGCGAGTTGAATGCCCCGGCAGTGATCATCGACGTGCAGCCAGGTCCTGACGTGCTTGCCATCGCCGTACAGCGGCACCGTCTGGCCATCGAGCAGGTTGGTGACGAAGAGCGGGATCACTTTCTCCGGGTACTGATAAGGACCGTAGGTGTTGGCTCCCCTGGTCACCCGCACGTCGAGCCCGTGGGTTCGGTAGAAGGCGAGGGCGATCAGGTCGCCGCCCGCCTTGCTGGCAGCGTACGGAGAGTTCGGCTCAAGCGGAGCGTCCTCGGTCACCGAACCGACCGGAATGCTGCCGTAAACCTCGTCGGTCGAGACGTGCACCAGGCGGCGGACCCCGGCGTCGACGCAGGCCTGGGCGAGTACCTGGACGCCGGCGACATTCGCCGCGACGAAGTCCGAGGCCGACTTGATCGAGCGGTCGACGTGGGACTCGGCCGCGAAGTTCACCACGTAGTCCTGGCCCGGCATGATCTCGGCGACCAGAGCAGCGTGACAGATGTCGCCGTGGATGAATCGCAGCCTCTCGTGATCGGCGACCGGATACAGGTTGTCGAGGTTGCCGGCGTAGCTGAGCTTGTCGAGCACGGTGACCTCGGCCCGCTCGAACCCCGGGTAGCCCTCGGTCAGCATGGTCCTGACGTAATGCGATCCGATAAACCCGGCCCCGCCGGTGACTAGCACTTTCACGGGCCCGGCCTTCATGACCCGATCTGCACTTTGCTGTGGTCGCCGAGCACGAGCCGGTGCGCCTTCGGCACCGAGGGGGCCGGGGTGACTTCGACCCCCTGCCCGATCAGCGAGGCTTCGATCCGCCTGACCCCTCGGATTGACGCTCCGGGCAGCACGATTGAGTACTCGATCTCGCTGCCGGAGATCACGCAGTCCTGGCCGACCGAGGTGAACGGCCCGAGGTAGGAGTCCTCGATCATGACGCCGGGCCCGATGATCACCGGGCCGACGATCCTTGACCCCCTGACCTGCGCACCCGGTTCGATCACGACCCGCCCGATCAGCTCGGTGCCGGCATCGGCGGTGCCGTCCTGCCGGGCGGTCAGCCCTTCGAGCACCATCCGGTTCACCTCGAGCATGTCGGTGACGTTCCCGGTGTCTTTCCAGTAACCGGTGATCATCGTGGACCTGACCTTCAGGTCGTTGTCCACGAGCCATTGCAGCGCCTCGGTGATCTCGAGCTCGCCCCTGGCCGAGGGCCGAAGCCGGCGCACGGCGTCGTGCACGGCCGGCGTGAAGATGTAGACGCCGACCAGCGCCAGGTCGCTCTTTGGCTGGCTCGGCTTTTCGGTCAGCCTGATCACGTCACCGGCCTCGTCGAGCTCGACCACGCCGAACTGACGCGGATCAGGCACCCGGGTCAGCATGATCTGAGCATCGGGCCGGCCGGAGATGAATTCGTCGACAAGCGCGCTGATTCCGCCGACGATGAAGTTATCACCGAGATACATCACGAAATCATCGTCGCCCAGATAATCCCGCGCTATCAGCACGGCGTGCGCCAGGCCAAGCGGCTCGGCCTGCCTCAGATAGGTAACGTCCAGCCCGAACCTCCGGCCGTCCCCCACGGCAGCGCGAATGGAAGCCTCGGTGTCGCCGACGACGATCCCGACCTCGTGAATCCCGGCCTCGGCGACCGCCTCCAGCCCGTAGAACAGCACCGGCTTGTTGGCGACCGGCACCAGTTGCTTGGCCGACGTGTACGTGATTGGCCGGAGTCTGCTGCCCGATCCCCCTGCTAGCACCAGAGCCTTCATGAGAGGAAACTATCGGCTAAGCCAGCTTCGCAGGTGCGGCCGCGAGAAATCGACCGGAATAACAGCACTGTCTTAATAATGCTTATCTAGGCCAGGTGCTTATCTATTTCTGACAGGAGCAGATGTATATCGAATGGCTTCTCGATGAAGCCAGTAGCTCCCGCCGCGCCCAGCTCCCTGGTGAGCGACTGGCCGGTGTCGCCGGACAGGATGATAACCGGGATGGCACTCGTGGCCCGGTCGGCGGCGAGCAGCCGCAGCACCTCGATCCCGCTGGCGTCGGGCAGCCGGTTGTCGAGCAGGATCAGCGCTGGCCGCAGGTCACGAGCGGCCTGGACGCCGGCCTGGCCGGTACCGGCAACGTGCAGTTCGATGTCATGGCGCCGCCGGAGTATGCGCTCGACCAGGCGCACGTTCCCGTCGTCGTCTTCGATGTACAGCAGGATCGAGGTCACAGCCGGCCCTCCGGCTGGTCCCGGCCGGTAACCCGGTCATCTGGCGCCTTGCCCTGAGGGGGCACGTGGGGCGGATTGCCGGCCGGCGCCGGCAGGGAGTCCAGGATCGCGCCGAGCTCGTTCAGGTCGAGCGGCTTGGTGAGGTAGGCCAGCGCGCCGGCGGCGATCAGCCGCCTGATCATGCCAGGGCTCGCGTCGGCGGACAGCACTACCACCGGGATGTCGGCGGTGGCCGAATCGCTCTTCAGCCTGGACAGGGCCTGCTCACCGTGCGCGTCTTGCAAGTGCAGATCGAGCAGGATGATGTCAGGCCGATTGGCCGCCGCGTACTCATAGCCTTCGCGGCCAGAGGGATAGGCCGCCAGATGATTATGCCTGCGGTTGCGCAGATAGCGGGCCACGACCTCGACGTTCGCCGGATTGTCCTCGATGTACAGCACCCACAGGTTGGCGCCGGTGCGCATCGCTCGCCTGGTCGGCAGCGGCTCGGTGGACTCAGAGTCCGGTGATGGCTGGACAGCGACCCGAACGGCGTGCAGGTCCGGGGCGCGCGGCAGCGAAATCGCGAACGACGAGCCCGTATCCAGCGCACTGGTCGCGATGAGCGCGCCGCCCATGGCCTCGGCGAGCGCCTTGGCGAGCGGGAGCCCGATCCCGGTCCCCTCGATCGAGGTGCGCTCGGCCCCGAGCCGCTCGAACGGCGTGAAGATGCGGTCCATGTCTTCGGGCGAGATCCCGCGCCCGGTGTCGGTAACGGTCACGCTGACCTGATCGGCGCCCGCCTCCTGACAGGTGATCGTCATTGAGCCGCCGAGCTTGTTGTACTTGACCGCGTTGGAGATCAGGTTCACCAGGATCTGGGAAAACCGCTGCCGGTCCGCGTAGGCGGCCAGCTCCGGGCGGTCGCAGGACCGGTTGATCTGTACCGACCGCTCCGTGGCCAGCGGTTCCATCAGCTGAGCCGCTTCTTCGATGAGCGGCGCGATCGCGACCGACTCCAGCGACAAGCTGAGGTCGCCCGATTCGATCCGCGCGATGTCGATCAGCTCGTTGATCAGAGCGAGCAGGTGCCGGCCGGCGGCCAGGATGCGATGCACGCTGTCCTGATCCTCATCGGACAGATCCGACATCTCGAGCAGCTGGGTGAAGCCGAGAATGGAATTCAGTGGCGTCCGCAGCTCATGACTAGTGCTGGACAGGAAGGCGTTCTTGGCCTGGGTGGCCCGGACCGCCTCATCGCGGGCGGCGGTCAGTTCGGCGGCCCGGGTGTCGAGCAGTTGCTCGGCCCGCCCGAGTGCGCAGGCGAGCCGGCCAAGCTCATCCCCTGACCGGTCGACCGGCACCAGCGGCAGCCCGTGGCCGAGCCGGTCGGCGTTCGCCGCGGCGGCATCTACTCGCCGTGATATTCCCCAGGTAAACAATGTCAGTCCGGCGACTGCCGCGAATACCCCCAGCACCAGCCCGGCGATGTCGAGCGCTCCGATCGCGCTTTCCAGGCTGTCGGTGGCGTTGCGGCCGACGATCAGTTCGGCGGCCGGCCCCCTGTCGATACCGGCAACCAGTCCCCGCACGCGATTCATATCGGTCTTGTCCTGGTTCAGCAGGGGTGCGAGGCTCCCGGACGATGCTCCTTTACCGACCGCGAGCCGCAATTGGGCGAGATCGGACAATACCTTTGTCACGGCGGCGTGTACCACCTGCCGCTGTCCGAGATCGCTCTGAGCAGCCGCCGCCGCGGTGAAGGCATTACGGTCGGCTCCGATCCTGCTGAGCGCGACGTTGTAGGGATCGAGAAACGTCGAGTCGCCGGTAGCGACGTACCCGCGAACGCCGGTCTCGCCATTGACGACATCGGCGAGGACCTGGTCACTCGTCGTGATGACGTTGAACGCGGTGCGCGAGACCGCGCGTTGCGCTCGCTCGTCGTGTTCGAGCACCAGGCTCGCCGAGGACGTGCCGAACAGAGCGATGAGCGGTACCGCCAGCAGCGTCAAGGCCTTGGCGCGGACCGAGCGGTCCAGCCACCACTGCTTGATCCGGCCGGGTCCCATGGCCGACGGCACTGCTGGGCTCTTCGCAGGCGCCATCGTGCCCTCCGGAGGACCATCGCGACAGTTACTCTAGGTAATGTAGCAGTTACTCTTCGTCTCCGACAGCGGCACGCTAGCCTGCTCCCCTAAACCAGGAATGGAGCAGCGTTGGGAAGTCACTCCTATGGCTTGCAATGGTCGGGCACTATCCACAAGCCAGGAAATGCGCGCGGGCGGCATTGCGCCGTTTCCCGGCGTCATCCAGCGCCAGATAAGGCGCATAGGCAAAGAGCAGACAACGTGCCCGCGGTCACCTCGTGGCGACGCGCTATGGTCGCTGCGACTCTTGGCGCGGTGATCGTGACCATCCTGCTGTTCCAGTACCAATTGCGGCACGTCGAGGCCGCCGCCGCGGCCACCATGTACGACCTGATTACTCCAACCCTGGCCGCTGCCCAGTCACCGATCATCTGGTTCGGTCTCGGCCGGCCGGGCGGGTTCGGCCTGCTCATCACCCCGGACTGCAGCGCCGCCTTCCTGCTCGTTCCGTTGTTCCTGCTCGGCATGGGCCTGGTGCTGCCTGTCCGCCTGGTACTGCGCCAGGTGCTGAGCGCCCTGGCGACCGCCACGGTCGTCCTGATCACGGGAAACCTGCTCAGGATCGGCGCGATCGCGGTGGCCATGCGGGTCGCGGGCCCAGATACCGGCTATCAGATCGGGCACCTGGTAATCGGTTCGGCCATAAGCGTGATCTTCATCAGTATCAGCCTGGTCCTGATCACCATCATCATTACCGGCCGTCAGATAACGGCAAAGCGTCCACGGTGAGGGTTTCGGAGATGAAGGGTTCACTATGATCTCGGCGCTGAGCATTATTGTCGCGCTTGCCCAGGCAACCGCGCTGCTAATGAGTGTTGCCTTCATTACCTACGTGCTGCTCATTGTCAGGCCATTTCTGCGCGACCGGCCCAGGCCGGCCGGGAGGGCAGAGAACTTGTCCTGGCATTTCTTCGTGCCCGCGCTGAACGAGGAACGGGTGATCGGCCAGACTATCGACCATTTGCGGGCCGCCTTTCCCGGCACGGACGTCTGGGTGATCGATGACGCCAGCGATGATCACACGGCCGCGATCATCGGCCGCAGGGCCAGCGTCGACCCGTTGGTGCACCTCGTCCCGCGGAGGCTCCCTGAAGCGAGGACCGGCAAGGGAGACGCTCTTAACGCCGCCTACCGGACACTCAGCGACTGGCTGCCGGCCAGGACCGACCGGAGCCGGACGATCATCGGCGTTGTCGACGCGGACGGTCGACTGGCCCCCAACTGCCTGGACGTCTGCGCCGGGCGGAACCTGTTCGGCGACACCGGTGTCGGTTCTGTGCAGGTCCTGGTCAGGATGCTGAACCGAGCCGACCGCCGGTCACGGCCAGACCGAGGCCGGGCAGTCAATTTCGTCGGCCACGTGCTGAACCGGCTGCAGGACCTGGAGTTCCGGGTTCCGATCTCAGCGATCCAGGTCACCAGGCGGTTCACCGGGACCGTTGGCCTTGGCGGTAACGGCCAGTTCTCGAGGCTTTCAGCACTCGATGTAGTCGCTGATCGAACTGGCCGTCCCTGGCGCGGCGCCCTGCTCGACGACTACGAGCTGAGCCTGCACCTGATGCTCACCGGCCACCGCAACGCCTACACCCAGGACACCTACGTCGATCAGGAGGCGCTGCCCGACATCGGGCGGCTGCTGCGGCAGCGGACCCGGTGGGGTCAGGGCACCATGCAATGCGGCAGCTACCTGCGGCAGCTCTGGACTTCCGATCACGTGTCCAGGATCGGCGCGCTCGAAGCCACGTACTACCTGTCCCAGCCCTGGCTGCAGCTCATCGGCACGTTCGTGTACCCGGTGCCGTTCGTTTTGCTGCTGGCCGGCTATCTCGCCCATCCGGCCGCGATGACTTCGTGGGCTCTGGTCGGCGGCTGGATGGCCGCGGCCTACTACCTGACGTTCGGGGTGGGGCCTTTCCTGCTGTGGGGACCGCTGTACCGGAAACGGTGCGAGCCCGACCTGACGATCACTCAGGCGCTCGGCCTGGGATTCGCCTACTCCTGCTACGTGCTGATGATCTACCTCACCTCATGGCGGGCGCTGACCCGCATCGTGCGCGGCAAGCGCGAGTGGTTCAAGACGCGGCGCAACGCCGAGTTCATCGGCTCGATCCGGCCGTCCGCACCGGCGCCTGATCCGAGGCCGGCGCCGCGCCCGGCGCCGGTGCCGCGCCCGGCGCCGGTGCCGCGCTCCGCGCCGGTCGGCATCCCGGCGCTGGCCGAAGTGATGGGAGACGCTCAATGACCGGCCGGGCCAGCTACGCAGGCACGCTCGTACTCGCCAGCGCCCTGGGCGTTCTGGCCATCTCGCCGGCGCTCGCGGCCACGCCGAACGAGTCATACGCGGCGCTCGCGACCGGACCGATCGCCTCCCCGGCCGCCGGGCTGGCCAGTTTCCCCGGCCACACCCCGGTAACGCTCACCGACGCCGACATCATCGGCCTGCTCACGACCGGGTCAGCGACCGACACCGCCAACGCCGTAGCCGCCTCCGCCACGGTCACCCAACCCGCGGCCACCTTGAGCGCCCTCGCGACGCTCACCGCCGAGTCGGTCACGTCCTCGTGCGGCTTCAACACCAATACCGACAATGTCAACGGCGCCGCGATGATCTCCGGCGGTCAGATCGACCTGCCGAAGACCACGATCGCACTCCCGGCCAATCCCGCCCCGAACACCGTCATCGCAGGTCTCGGCGGGGTCGGCACGGTCACGCTGAACGCCCAGTCCAGCGCCGGTGACGGCCGGCTCACGGTGACCGCGATCCAGATCGCAGGATTGGCAAACACCGGCGGTGGCACGCAGACCCTGTCTTTGGGCGTCGCTACCTGCAATACGGCTCACCTGGAACCAGTCCCAGTGCTGCCTGGCAAATCGGCGATGGCCGCGATCAGCGCCGCACTTGCCCTCGCGGGCACGGCGCTACGCCTGCGCCGCCGCCGGAAAACCTGACTTTTATCACGATCCTGGAGTTCCCTGGATCGCCAGCCGCTGACCTGCGGGTCTCTTGTCACGTAACCCGAAATCTGCGCACCAGCCCGGTGCTTCTAAGCCGCCGTCAGGCAGCTCGGACATCGCGCTCCGGACACCGGACTGGTTCCCCC
>DATNFM010000304.1:0-15054 GCA_035606435.1 Streptosporangiaceae bacterium
CCATTTCCTCGGCCCAGCCTCCCGCCAGGATCGGCCTCTACCTGTAGGCCGGTCACCCACCAGCAACCGCAAGCCCCCGCGTCCTCCCGCTCCCGCGCCCGCGCGGCAGCGGAAACGGGTCGTCGCTGCTGTTAGACCCCGGGAGCCAACAGCAGCGCTGAACCGGCGACGTTGTTATCGCAACGGTTCCGGGTCAGCGCTGTTGTGGTTCTCGGGAGGGCTGCTGCAGCGTTGACCCGCAGTTGCTGCGCTGACGATCTAGCGGTCGGTTACGGCGGCGTTCAGCTCGGCGAACGCCTCGGCGAGGGCCGCTGCGCTCCAGTGAGCGTTGAGGCCGCTCGGGTTGGGGAGCACCCAGATCGAGGTGCCGGCGAGCTGGCATGGCTGCCGGCCGGTGGCGGCCTTCGGGCGGCCGAACGCGGTGCGGTAGGCCGTGACGCCGAGGACGGCGAGCCAGCGCGGGCGCAGGTCGCGCACCTTGGTGGCGAGAATCTGGCCGCCTTGGGCGAGTTCCTCGGCAGTGAGCTCGTCGGCCCGGGCGGTCGCGCGGGCCGCGACGTTCGTGATGCCCAGGCCGAGATCGAGCAGCAACTCCTGCTCGGAAGGGTGGAGCTGACGGTCGGTGAAACCGGAGGCGTGCAGCGCGGGCCAGAAGCGGTTCCCTGGCCGGGCGAAGTGATGCCCGGTCGCGGCCGAGTACAGGCCCGGGTTGATGCCAGAGAACAGTACGCGCAGGCCGGGCGCGATCACGTCGGGGATGGTCCGGCCGGCGGCCGCGGCGAGCTCGGACTTGGTCGGCCTGGCTGGGTGGTCCGGGCTTGCTGGGTGGTCCGGGGTTGCTGGGTGGTCCGGGCTTGCCGGGCGGTCCGGGTTGCCTGGGCGGGTTGGGTTGCCTGGGCGGTCCGGGCTTGCTGCCCGAGCCGGGTTAGCTGACACCCAGGCTTCCCTTGGCGCCGGCCTCGAACAGGCGGAACGGCAGTACGCGCTTGGCGACCAGCCCGGCGCGTTCGCTGGCCTTGCCGACCGAGACCCGGCGCGGCGCTCGCTTGGCCGCCAGCACCCGGCTGATCACCGTGGCTACCGACTCCGCCGGGGCGCCGTTCACCTCGTCGCGCTCCATGACCTGGACCGCCTTCGTCAGGGCCGGGCCGTAGACCTGATCGTCGGCGCTGGCCGCGGCCATCTTCCGGCTGGCGGTGAAGTCGGTCCTGATGTTGCCCGGCTGTACCAGCGTGACCTGGACGCCGAGCGGTTCGACCTCATAGGCGAGCGCCTCGGCGAAGCCTTCGAGCGCGAACTTGCTGGCGCTGTAGAACGCCTGGAACGGAATGCCGATGATCCCGCCGATCGAGCTGACCAGCACGATCCGGCCGCTGCCCTGCTCGCGCATGACCGGAAGTACCGCCTGGACGACCCGGACGCATCCCCAGAAGTTCGTCTCGAACTGGGCCTTGGCCTCGGCCACCGACGTGTGCTCGACGGCGCCGGCCACACCCCAGCCGGCCGCGGCGACCACGGCATCGATCCGGCCGTGGGTGGCCACGAGTCGCGAGACCCCGGCCCGCACCGCCGCCTCGTCGTCCACATCCATGATGGCACCGGTCCAGTTAGATGAACCGGTGCCGCGCCGGCTCACGCCGGCCACGACCCAGCCCGACGCCGCCAGCTGGTCGGCGCAGGCCTTCCCAATTCCGGCCGATGCCCCGGTCACCAGCACGACCTTGCCGGCTGGTGACGTCTGGCTTGCTGGCCCGGTCTCAGGGTCTACCGAATCGGTCATGAGTGGAAACTACGCCGATTCCGGCCGATCCGCACGGTGCCGGCCAACCGTCTCGAACCACCGCAATGTTTGCCAGGCGTGATCCATGACGGTGTGGGGCCGCCTTGGATCACGCCCGGATTCACGCCAGTGTGCGGTTGCTCGCCGGCCTAGTATCCGTAGCTTCCGCCACCGCTACGAGAATTCGTCGAGTGACTGGCCTGCGGTGCGGGCTTGCCGGTCAGGGTGATCTCGTGCCAGAGGCCGCCGTTCGCGTTGATATTGTCGCCCTTGTTCTGGCCCGGCGCGCTATCTCCCTTGAAGGTGTAGAGCGGATGACCGTCCCAAGTGGCCTGGAGCGATCCGTCGGGCCGGGTGATCGTGCCGAGGGTGCCGGTCACACCAGGTCCGGCGGTCACCGGTCCCTTGACCGGCGGCCAGAAAGTGACGCACGCCTTGTCGGTGCACTTCGACGCCGTGCTCGTGTCTGGGACGAACCAGTACAGAGTGAGTCCTTTGGAGTCAGTGAGCACCGTCGCGCTGCCGATCTTCGCGGACTTCACCTGGACTCCGGCGGCTGCCTGAGTGCCCTGGCTGCCGCCTCCGCCACCTGATCCCGCGGAGTTACTCGAACTGCTGGTACTGCCGCATCCAGCAGCAATCAGCGCGGCTGCGGCCAGACCGGCTGGCACCAGCCATCTCTTACTCATTGCAACTCTCCTGTTCCCTTGCCTGATTCCTCCGACATGTAGATCACGTATCACCGGGCCAGCAAGTTCAGGAGGACCCGGCGAACGATCACGCTAGGTAGCTGAACTAGCCAGCATGGCGCTACGTTGAGCCAGTGCGAAATGTGTATGGTCCGCACCGATTGGGAGGCTTGATTGGCATGGCGATCGCAAGAAGCCGCCTGACGAACCAACGTAGTCCTTGGCGTTGGACGCGAGCGCTGCTTTGCGCGGTATTGGCTGTCGCCGGTTGCGCCGGGCAGAAACCGAGTGTGCTCCATAGCGGTCACGCCGCCCAGACCGGTCATAAGCGGGCGTCGGCAAATCCGTCGCCGACGACGCCAGGTAAGACGAAGAAACGCCTGGCTGCGGCCTATATTGCGATCGCGCTTCCCGCCAATCGGCGCCTCGAAAAGGCGAATGACTCCTACGAGGAAAGCGAACGTGACAATTTTGTCATCGCGAAACGGGATCTGCGCGATGAGGTGGCGACCGAGCGGGAATTCGATACGCAGTTGCTGAGGATCGATTTTCCGGCCAATGTCGCGGAAATCGCCTGGGACCTGGTTCAAGCCAATAACCACCGGATCGCGCTGACCGAGCGGCAGTCACATAGTGCAACCATCGCAAAGCTGAGGGCGTTCGACAGCCGTCACAAGGCGGCCGACGCGGCCGTCGAGGTCCAGGTCCGGATCATCCGCCAGGAGCTGGGCCTGCCTCCGCCCGACAACGACTAATTTGAACCATTGTCCGATTCCGGACGTATCCCTGGGTATGTACGCGGACGAGACTAGTCCGGCCATGTCCGCTCCCAGCGGTGTCGCCTCAAGCGGTGAGCCGGGAGCGAAGCGGGCGGGCCTCCGAACGGCCCGCATGGCTCGGATGTCGCGGCGGATCTACTTGCCGACGCTGGTGATAACCGCCATCGCGGCCTGGTTGAGCTGGCGAGGATGGATCCTGCTGAGCCAGTACGGCATCGCTCAGTCGATCAGTGCCGGCCGGTATGAGCTGGCCGGGCCGCTCGTGCTCGGGTTCGTGTTCGTGGTAACCGTGATCGAGCAGATCTGGCCGGCCCAGCGGCGGCCGCTGCTAGCTCGCGGTCACCTGCTTGACGTGTGTTACCTGCTGTTTTACGCGCTGCTCGTGATCCCGCTGATCGTCCTGATCGGGGCCGGCTTCTCCACCTACCTGGCCAAGCTGGAGCCGTGGCTGGTACTGCCGCGTATGCCCTCGATTCCGAGCTGGTGTTTCGTCGCGGTCGCGGTGCTCGGCATCGACGCCATGGACTGGCTAGCCCACCTGATCAACCACAAGATCACCATGTTCTGGCGGTTCCACGCTGTGCATCACTCGCAGGAAGAGCTGAGCATCCTGACTACGTACCGGGCGCATCCGCTGGTGCATGTCAGCTTCCTGGTCTCGGCGATCCCCATCCTGGCCGTCGAGTCCAACGCGACGACACCCGCCGTGGTGCTGACCGTGTACGCCTGCCTTGGTGCGCTACCGCACGCCAATGTCCGGTGGACCTACGGAATGGTCGGGCGGCTATTTATCAGCCCGGCCTACCACCGCATTCACCATCGGGCGACGGGTCGGCTCGACATCAATCTCGGTACGGTTTTCACGATCTGGGACGCGCTGTCCAGGCGGGCAGTGTTTCCTGCCAAAAGCGCTGGGCAGGCGGTAAGCGCGACAGGTTTGGCCGGCCGGCCCATCCCGGTCGAGCAAGCTGGTCGGCTGCGTCTATGGCGGACGATGCTGATTCAGCTCACTGAGCCATTTACGTCAATAAGAACGGAGTCGCGATGACTACCACGCAGACCCGCACGCAGGGTCAGACCTCTCAGACCGGGCAGATGTGGGTTCTCTACGTCATCTGTGCCGGCCTGCTCGTAGCGTCAGGCGCGATCCACTTCCATCTGTGGGAACTCGCCTACCGGCACGTCAAGACGCTCAACGTGCTGTTCCTGGTCCAGGCGATCGGGACCGTCCTGGCCGCGCTCGTGTTGCTGGTCACCAGGCACTTCCTTATCGCGGTCGGCTCGGCTCTGCTGATGGCCGGTACCATCGCCGGCTTCCTGCTCGCCAAGACGGTCGGCATCTTCGGCTTCAAGCTGCCGTACATCACGACCGAGGCCTGGATCGTCCTCGTCATCGAGGCGGTTGCCGTCGTCGTGCTCTCCATCACCGCCTGGCTATCCCTTAAGCAGCGCAGCAGCTAAGCAGGTCGCCAGGAGCCGACAACAGCGCTGACCCCAGTCCGTTGGACCGGCAACGTCGGCGGGTCAGCGCTGTCGTGCGCCCCAGAAGTAGTGGAGGCGGGTTAAGGCTCGGTCTGGCCGGTCCGCGGGCGTTCCCGGCCTGCGGGTCACGGACCACTTAGCCCGGGTTACTGCCCACTTAGCCCGGGTTAGGACGTCTTAGCCCGGGTTAGCGCAATAGTTTGCCGGTTTTATCATGGTTTCGGTGTCCGCAACCAGGGCTAAGACCGCGTAACCAGGGCTAAGACGTCTAACCCGGGCCAAGACAGCGTCACCAGGGCCAGGTGGCATCCGCGAGAACAGGCACATCCGCGGCTGTCCCGCAGGGACGGGTACGGGCTTATCTCCCGGCTAGTGCGCCCTTTCCGCACGCAAGAAAGAAGCGCGCAGGTCAGCGGGTCGCGATCACGGAGATTCCATGGCCATGATCAAAGTCAGGTTGGACCGGCAATGTCGGCGGGTCAGCGCTGTCGTGCGCGCCTCCACTAGCCGGAGACGACGATTTCCTTCCACAGGCCGCCGTTGAGGGTCACGTTGTTGCCTGAGGCCTGCCCCGGCTTGCTGTCGCCGATGTAGGTGTACAGCGGGTGGCCGTTGTAGGCCGCCTGCTTGGAGCCGTCGGCGCGGGTGATCGTGGTGATCGTGCCCTTGATGCCCGGGGCCGTGACCGGCGCCTTGACCGGCGGCCAGTACGAGGCGCACGAGCCGTTGCAGACCGACTTGGTGGGCGAGTCGGGCGCGAACAGGTAGAGCGTGAAGCCCTTGGAGTTCGTGAGCACGGTGACGCCCTTGATCGTGGTGGTCTTCAGCACGCTTCCGGAGTCGGCGACGGTGGAGGAGGTCGAGCTACCGGCGGTACCGATCGAGACGCCGGCGACGATCAGGGCGACGATGCTGATCGCCGCGATTCCGCCCGCCGCGCCTCGGAGGCCGCTGGGAAGCCGGCCAAGCATCTGCTCCAGGCTGCCTGGCAGGCCGGCCCGCTCGAGTCCTGATGCGGCGGGCATCGTGGCCAGTGCGGCCAGGACGGCGAAGCCGGCTATCTCGATGATCGCGGCGACGGTGCCGGCGGTGGTGCGAACCTCTTTGAAGCCGAACAAGCCCACCCAGACCGTCAGCAGGTAGCCGCCAAGAGTAGCGATCATGAATCCGGCCCCGGCCGCGGCGGCCAGCCGGTTCCCGGTCGCCGCGACGATCACCGCCAGCAAGAACGCGGCGCTCACCTGAAACAGGAACAGGTTCCCGATGGTCGGGATCGTGTTGAACCCGGTCAGGTAGAGGTCGAGGTGGATCGAGGCGGTGACGGCAAGCAGGGCCGCTCCGAGAAACCGGAGTCCAAGCACCAAGCCGCCGGCCGGTGCGGCCGGCGCGGCTGCACGTGTGGTGTCCATGCCTTAGGTACGTCCGATCGGTAGCAATAGTTCATCTCGGGTCGTCGGCGCGGATCGCGGCCGACAACGATAACGGCAACCTACCCAGGACCGGCAGGCTCATCGTAGGGAGGCCGGCGGCTTAGAGCGGTTAACGAATCAGGACTAGGCAAATGCCAATTTGTGTGTTATTTGCCACCGCTAATGACGGGTTGGCTTTGCGATACTGCCAGCGCGGTTGACCTATTCCCGCGATCATGGTCCTGACCTGCGTAGACGCCGACTCCCGAGTCGGCTCCTCGCGCAAGGGTGTATCGCCGACATTGCGATCGAACCGTGACATGGGCGCCATCGGTGTCATAGGTTAGCGGCGCAGCCGATTTGACTATGCCTGAGGAGGGCTGTATGCGTCTTGTCAGTCGGCCAGCTCGTGCCGGCGTTATCGCCGTCATGGGGTTGGCCTTCACCGCCTACACCGGCGCCGCCGCGGCGTCCGGTGCGATGGCGGCCCCCACCGTCAGTGGGCCCCATCTCGTCGCGCTTAAGGGCAGCGTTTCGCCCACGACCGACGCGGTGACCGGCAGCTTCCGCAGCGCGAAGATGTCGGTTGAGGTAGCACTCGTTCCGAGGAACGCTGCCGGGCTGGCTCGCTCCATCAAGGCCCTGTACACCAAGCACAGCGGTGCCTACCACAAGTGGCTGAAGACCGGCGCGTTCGACGCCAGGTACGCCCCGACCACCGCGACCCGCAATTCGGTGGCGAGCTACCTGCGGAGCCAGGGCCTGAAGGTCGAGAAGTCGTCGTCGAAGTTCCTGGTCCGCGCTGTCGGCTCGAGCCGGCAGGTCACGGCCGCGTTCCACACGACGCTGAGCACCTACCACGGCAAGCACGGTGCGTACTTCTCCAACTCCACGGCAGTCATGGTGCCGAAGGCCGTCGCCTCGAAGGTCTACGGCGTCGTCGGTTTGTCCAACACGGTCCGCGAGCAGTCGAACATCGTGCGGAACGCCCACATGCTCGCGCACCGCGCTGCCGCACACCCAGCGGCCGATCCGCCTGCCTGTGAGACCCCGTATCCGACCGAGCAGCAGCTGGCCAACGCGATCCTCGGCATCAGCGGCTTCCCGTTCGGTTATGGTGGCGCCCCCGGCTGCAACGGCCTGACCCCGTCGCAGCTCAACGGAATCTACAGCGCCCCGCACGTCGGCCCCCGCGGCCAGGGCAGGGGCGTCAGCAACGGCGTCTTCGAGCTGTCGGCTTACCAGCACTCGGACGTCGCGACCTACGTGCACCAGTTCTTCGGCCCGTCTTACAACGCGCCCCTGGTGGACGTGAACGTCGACGGTGGCCCGCTGGCACCGCAGTGCCCGGTCGGCGACCAGTGCCCGCCGCAGTTCGAGGGCTTCTCCGGCGACATCGAGGTCGTCGCTGACATCGAGACCGAGCTCGCGGCCGCTCCGGCCGTGAAGAACCTCATCGTCTACAACGCGCCGAACGACTTCACCGGGCAGACCTCGCTCGATGAGTGGACCCAGATCGCCAACGACAACACCGCCGACTCGGTCAGCTCGAGCTGGGCGGTCTGCGAGAACGACGTCAACGCCGCCTACGTGCAGGCCGAGAACGTCGTCTTCCAGCAGATGGCGATGCAGGGCCAGAGCACGTTCGGAGCCGAGGGCGACACCGGTGCCTTCTCCTGCATCCGCTCCGACGGCACCACGATCCTCAATGTCCTCGACCCGCCGTCCCAGCCCTGGGTGACCAGCGTGGGCGGTACCTCGTTCAACAACTTCAACCCAGGCGCCAACGCGAACCCGTCCTACCCGACGGGCCAGGAGACGATCTGGAACTTCATGAACCTGTGCAACCCGGGCCCGGGCAGCGACGGCCTGACCGGCTTCGACTGGTGCGCGGGTGACGGTGCTGGCGGCGGCGGTAACTCCGAGTGGTGGGGCCGGCCGTTCTACCAGTTCGGTCCCGGAATCAACAGCTCGTTCACGGTCAAGGCCAACGGCACGACCAACTGTGCCCTGGCCAAGACCGGCACGCCGTGCCGCGAGGACCCGGACGTTTCCGCCAACGCCGATGAGAACACCCCGTACGCGGAGTTCTGCACCGGCAACGCCAACACGCCGTTCAGCGTCTGTGGCCAGTTCAGCCAGTTCCAGACGCCGCCTGGCTGGTTCGGCATCGGCGGCACCAGCCTGTCGTCGCCGTTCTGGTCGTCGATCGCCGCCGACCGGGACAGCTTCCAGGGTTTCCGCAGCGGTAACCTCAACCCGGTTCTCTACATCCTCTACAACCTCGCGCCGAAGCTGTACTTCCACGACATCACCGGTGCGGGTACGGCCGAGACTCACAATGGGTTCTTCCCGACCGTCAAGGGCTATGACGAGGCCACTGGCATCGGAACTCCCAGGATGAACGCACTGATCACGCTGAGCTTCTAAGCCTGATCGACTGGCGGCGCGGTACCGGCTCTGGCCGGTGCCGCGCCGCTCGCAATTCTTTCTAAATTCAAGGCATTTTTTGGGTTGAAAGCATTTCGGGGTTTTTATCGCCGTGCGTGATGCGGCTCTCGTGCGGCGTCGGCCGGAACCGGCGTTGCCTGCCCGGCGGCTTCGCTGCCCTCCAGCTTCAGCTGGGGAACGATCGGCTCCATCCAGTGCGGCATCCACCAGGCGTGCCGGCCGAGCAGGGTCATCACCGCTGGCACCAGCACCATCCGGACCAGCGACGCGTCGATGAGCACCGCGAACGCCATGCCGATCGCGAGCATCTTGATCGTCGGGTCGGAGTTCAGCACGAAGCTGGCGAACACCACCACCATGATGCTGGCCGCCGTGGTGATCACCCGGGCGGTCGCGCCGATCCCGATCGCCACGCTGCGTTGCGGGTCGCGGGTACGCACCCAGGCTTCGTGCACCCGCGACAGCAGGAAGACCTCGTAGTCCATCGACAGCCCGAACACGATGCAGAACACCAGCATCGGCACGTAGGCCGGGATCGGCAGCGTGGTCTGCAGCCCGATGACGGCATTCAGCCACCCCCACTGGAAGATCGCCACGATCACGCCGACCGCGGCTCCGATCGAGAGCAGGTTGAGTATGGCTGCCTTGGTCGCGATGATGATCGACCGGAACGCACACGTCAGCAGGAGGTAGGAGATCGCGATCACGGCCAGGATCAGCCAGAGCAGCCGGCTGGTGATCCGGCTGGTGAAATCGACGTTGCCGGCCGTGGTGCCGGTGACATAGGTGGTGACGTGCTGCTTGGGCAGCACATTGTCGCGCAGGTCATGGACGAGATTGATGGTGGACGTCGCCTGCGGTCTCGTCGTTGGGATCACATTAAATATGGCGGTGGTCCCCGCGTTGTTTACCGAGGCCGGTGAGACCGAAGCGACTCCCTTGGTCTTGGAGACGTCGGACTCCATGCTGTTCAGCAGCGAACTGGTGGCCGAACCCGACTCCTTGGGCAGCTTGACCACCACGGTGAGCGGCCCGTTCACGCCCACGCCGAACCCGGTCGAGATCAGGTCATAGGCGCGGCGGTTGCTGTCCGAGGTCGGGTTCGTGCCGTTGTCGGGCTGGCCCAGATTGATCGAGATCAGCGGGATCGCGAGCACGAGCAGCACCACCACGCTGGCGATGGCCCAGGGCCACGGGTTCGAGCTGACCCGGCGGCCCCACCGGGCAAACGGGCTGTTCTCGTGCTGCTCCTGAGTGACGGCCGCGGTGCGTCTGGCCTCCTGCCGGGCCGAGATGTGCTCCTTGCGGGCGGTGATCCTGGCGGACAGGCTGCGCACGTTCTCGTTGACCAGGCCCATGAACGCCGGTACCAGGGTCAGCGCGACCAGCATGGTGAGCGCGACCGTGATCGCGGCGGCCAGGCCGAGCGAGCCGACGAAGCTGACGCCGGAGATGTACAGGCCGAGGATCGAGATGACGACCGTGGTGCCCGCCACGACGATCGCCGCACCCGAGGTGCCCTCGGCGTTCCTGGCCGAGGTGACGACGTCCATCCCGGTGTCCATCTGCTCGCGATGGCGGGCCATCAGGAACAGGCCGTAGTCGACCGCGACGCCGAGGCCGAGCAGGGTCGCGATCGTCGGTGCCGTGGTCGGGAACGTGATGTCGGCGGCCAGGATGCCGAGCAGGGACAGTCCGGCGCCGACGCTGCACAGCGCCGAGATCAGCGGGATCGCGGCCGCGATCAGCGAGCCGAACATGAACAGCAGCAGCAGGAGCGCGCACGACAGGCCGATGATCTCCGAGGTGCGGTCGCTGCTGGTCTGGCCGATGTTGCCCGCGTTGGCACCGTAATCGGTGCCGAGGCCGTGCTTGGTCGCCGGGTCCACCGCCTTGTTCAGCTTGTGCAGGTAGCCGGTGCCCAGCGAGTTGGGGTTCACGTTCCAGGAGACGCTGGTGTAGGCGATCGTGCCGTCCTTGGACACCGCAGTGCTGGCCTGGGGGGACGACCCCCCTGATCCCCCCGCGTTCGAGTTAGACGAGGCGAACGGGCTGGTCGACTTGATCACGTGCGCCAGCTTGGACACGTTGGTCGAGGCCTGGTTGATCGCGGTCTGGTCGGCCGAGGTGAACTTGCCGCTGCGGGAGTGGAACACGATCTGGCCGCCGTACCCGCCCTGCTGCGGATAGGTGTCGTTGAGGACGGTCAGGCCCCGGTCCGAGTCGGTACCGGACACGTTGTAGTTGTTGACGTAGCTGCCGCCGAACGCCTGCCTGGCGCCGACCAGGCCGCCGAGGATGATCAGCCAGCCGATGATGACGATCCAGTACCGCCGGGCAGCGAAGCTGCCGAGCCGCTCGAGCAGCTGATTCAACGGCTGAGCCCCTTCCCCGACCGGACACCGCTGGCACCGCTGGACACCGCGACGCATCGCAATGATCTCGGCGCGGCCGGCGAGGCTGCCTCACCCGAGTGGGGTGAACTGGGCGGGCCTAGGGTGGTGCCAAAGGTGAATGGCGAAATCCGGGGGGATCACCATGAGTAACCAGGCTACGACCAGCGTGCTGGTGCGCCACGCGGCCCGCCCGGGGCGTTGATCGCCAGGAACCTCGCCGTACTGCTGTTAGCTGGGGGGCGGGTCGAAGGCCGGGGTGACGCCGTCGGGCAGCGGTACCGCGAAGGCATTGAGCAGGAACGACACCAGCGAGTAGTAGCCGCACAGGGACACCAGCTCGACCAGTCCGGCATCGCCGAGCAGCTCTCGCGCGGCATCGTAGGCGTCCTGGCTGACGTGCCCGGTCCTGACCAGCTGGGCGGCGAACGCGTAGATCGTTCGCTCGTCGTCGGCCTCGAACGCCGGCTCTTCCCCGCGCTCGATCGCGTCGACCGCCGCGTCCGGCACGCCTTGCCGACGGGCCATCCGGGCGTGCGCCCACCACTCGAACTCGGCCTTCCACCGCGCGCCGACCGTGATGATCGCGAGCTCGCTCAGCCGTCGCTCGATCGAGGTGTCGTACCTGACCTTCGCGCCGAGAGCGGTCAGGTGCTGGCCCACCCCCGGCGCGTGCACGAACGCGTTGAACGGGCCGACCAGGCCGCCCTGGTCGTTGGTGAGCTGCCCGCTCCTGGTGCCGACCACCGCGTCCCACACCCGCTGGCCGTCCGGATCGAGCTCGTCGTAGCGCAAGTAAGGCAATCTGCTCATACGCGGACATTAGCGCAGCGAGAGACGGTCCGGCTCCGGCTGTCAGCTTCCCTGTGAGCGGTTTGCGTGGAGAGTTTCCCGCCGCGCCGCCGAAAACTCTCCACGATCAAGAAAAACTGCCCGAGATGCCCGGTTTACAGTGGAGAGTTGTCGCTGCGTGGAGAGTTAGCCGCGGAAATCCACGGTCAACTCTCCACCAAGCGAGAACTCTCCACGATCATGCTGGTGCTGGCCCGAGGCTGGCCCCGAGACTGGCCCGGGTTGGCTCAGGGTTTCTGGATCGGGGTGACCTTCCAGGACTTGCCGTTCCAGTGCTCGACGATCAGCCGGACGGCGCCGCGCGGATTGAGCTGATAGGTGCCGGTGGCCATGCAGTTGCGCGGGCCGCCGCACGACAGGGAGGTCAGCTTCGGCGCGTGCCCGCTGACCAGGAGCAGCTTTGAGACACCCCATTTGGCGCCGTTCCAGACGAGGGTCGCGCCCGGGTTCTGGGAAGTGGTCGCCAGGCAGGAGTGCGAGGAGCCACAGGCCAGAAGCGCCGGCTCCGTGCAACTGGCCAGGTGGCGGCAGGAGGCGGCCAGATGGGCCGAGGCGCCCTGCCAGGTTGCACTCCAGTCATTCGTGATCGCGGCCTGATCGGGCGGGTCGAAGACCATGCAGAACGCCCGGCCTGCGCAGGCCTGGGCCCCGCCGAAACCCGGGCTGGGGCTTTCCGTACTGTCGCTCCAGGTGGTGCCGTTCCAGATGTCGGTGTAGTCGAAGATCCCGTCGTCGCAGTCGTCGTCTCCGCAGTAGCTTCCTGAGTCCTGGCAATTGGTGGCACTGCTGCAGCTAAAGTTCTGGATCGTGCAAAAGGCACCGCCGCAGCCCGCCGAGGTTCCCGGCATCCTCTGCCAGCTAGAACCGCCGGTCCAGTAGTCCTCGCCGTCCCGTTCGTTGATGTCGTCCAGACCCACGCAGAATTTAGGCGACAGGCAGGTGACACTGCCGGGGACCGGTGGCTGGGCGTTGAACCGCCGCCAGGTGCGGCCGTTCCAGACGACAGTCTGAGCGTGGTTAGGAGGCACGGCGGCCTCGCCTAGGCAGAACGAGGCGCCGCCGCAGGTGAACAGGCTTCCGTGTTTCGGGTTAGGGATGATCCGCCACGCCTTGCCGTTCCACTCCTCTGCCAGCTGGCCGTGCCCGGGCTGCGAGCCGGTCGCGTAGCAGAACGAGTTTCCGATGCACCTCACGGAAAGGAGAACCGGCGGACTGGCCACCTGGGACGCTCGGGCGGCCCGGACGGCGGCCTGGGCGCCGCCCCCGAGCCCGGCAATGAGCGAGGCCGCCACCGCTGCCGCGAGAACTAGCTTTACGAAATTTGCTTTCATCGCGGATACCTCCTGGCGATTCCCGTCCCGCGTCATCATCTGGACGCCTTGCGCGGCGAGCAGGTTTACGGCGAGTTCGCAGATAACGGCGAAATGTCAACCAGAAAGCCAAGCCGCGCGTCATGGTGACATGCGCAGACTTGGGTTCGCCCTAATCCGGCTAACGGCCATTTCCGTGGTCGTCACGGCGCCGTTCGCAAGCGTCGGCTTCGCGGAGGCCTCGACACCTGCGTGCCAGCCCTGGAATCAGGCCCAGCCGGGTTCGGGCACCCTGGTCGGCGCGGCCGGGCTGCCGGACTGCGAGGAATGGGCGGTCGGCGATAACAACCAGCAGACCCTGGCGCTGCACCTGTTCGGCCAGGGCTGGACTCAGGTGCGCAGCCCGGACCCGGGCGGCAAGCACGGTGCCAGCACGCTCGCCAGCGTGGCCGCGACCGGCGCCAGCAACGCCTGGGCGGTAGGCAACTACGTCAGCGGCAAGGTCTCCCGCACGCTGATCCTGCGCTGGGATGGCGCGGTCTGGACCAAGACGCCCAGCCCGAACCCGGGCGGGCCGAAGAATGCCGCCGCGCTGTTCGGGGTAGCCGCCCTCAAGGCCCGCACCGCCAGCAGCGCCTGGTCGGTCGGCAGCTACAGCAACGGCAAGGCAAGGCAGACCCTGATCCTGCGCTGGAACGGCAAGAACTGGACCCGCGTACCCAGCCCGAATCCCGGTGGCCAGACTCACGACAGCAGGCTCACCAGCGTCGCCGTCGTCTCTGCCCGCGACGCGTGGGCGGCGGGCTACTACCAGACCGCCAAGGCGTTCCGCCGGACGCTGATCCTGCACTGGAACGGCAAGAACTGGACCCAGGTTGCCAGCCCCAACCCGGGCGGCCCGGCTGACGGCAACCTGCTGTTCGGCGTCGCCGCCACCTCGGCCAGCAACGCCTGGGCGGTCGGTTACGACACCACCAGTTCCGGGGCGACCACGCTCGTACTGCACTGGAACGGCAAGCGCTGGAGCCGGATGCAGAGCCCTGACAAGGCGACCGGCCCCGAGCCGCGCATCGACCATCTCCAGGGCGTCACCGCCACTTCGGCCGACAACGCCTGGGCGGTGGGTTACTACCAGCTCTCCGGGGCCGGGTTCTACACCTTGATCCTGCACTGGAACGGCAAGTTCTGGCACGCGCAGTCCAGTCCGAACCCGGCCGGAGACAACGACTTCCTCCTCAGCGTGGCGGCTACCTCGGCCAGCAGCGCCTGGGCGGTCGGCGGCTCAAGCAACGGCTTCGGCGAGCAAAACCTTGTCCTGCACTGGAATGGCACCGCCTGGAAGAGCTGACCCGGTGCCCCGCGTCTAAGTAGGTGAAACGATGCCGGCTACCGGGCATCTGGTCAGGAGCAGCCTGACCGCAGCACTATCGACGGCACTGATCGCAATAGCGGCCTGGGCCGGCCCCGCCGCAGCGTCCGCGTCGACGACAGCGATCAGAAACAGGGCCAGCCTCGCCTCGGTTTCCTGTCCCGGGGGGCTCCGGGGGGTCGTCCCCCCGGGCCAGCACAGCGGCGACAACTGGTGCATGGCCGTGGGCAGCTACATCGTCAAGTTCAAGTCCCACGCCCTCGCCCAGGTCTGGAACGGCAGCAAGTGGCGCCTCGTGCCCAAGGTTCCCGGCACCGAACTGAGTTCGGTCTCGTGCGTGACCGACTCGTTCTGCGTCGCCGCCGGCGGCCCGACCGGCGCCGAGCAGTGGAACGGCCGAGCCTGGCGAACGGTGAACATAGGCAAGCCGGACGGCGGCCTGAACGGCGTCACCTGCGGCAGCCCCAAATCCTGCATGCTGATCTTCCCGCGGCTTAACGGCCCCGAGGTTCAGTCGTGGAACGGCGGCACCAAATGGCA
>DATNFM010000305.1:0-33934 GCA_035606435.1 Streptosporangiaceae bacterium
CAAGAACTCTGGTTCGGCGGATCGCCGGTCCGGGTGGCCCGGCTCACTCCAGCCGGTCAGGCTGCCTGGCGCCAGCTGGAAGGGCGTCTGGTCACCTCTCGCGCCACCGGCGCGCTGGCGCGGTATTTCACCGACACTGGCCTGGCGCACCCGGTGCCGCCGGCCGAGTACGCGGTCCCGGCCGTGACGGTGATCGTGCCGGTTCGGGACCGCGCTGACCTGCTGGATCGCTGCCTGAGCGCGCTGGGCGCCGACCACCCGGTGATCGTGGTCGACGACGCGTCCCGCGACCCGGCCGCCGTGGCGGAGGTCGCCGCCCGGCACGGGGCCAAGCTGATCCGGCGCGAGATCAACGGCGGGCCGGCCGCGGCCAGGAACACCGGGCTGGTCGAGGCGACCAGCGAGCTGGTGGCGTTCGTAGACAGCGACTGCGAGCCTTCGACGGACTGGATCGAGCGGCTGGGCGGTCATTTCGCCGATCCGCTGGTCGCGGTCGCGGCCCCGAGGATCACCGGCCGGGCGGACCAGACGGCGGCGGGCCGCTACACCGAGACGAACGGAGCTCTCGACCGGGGCGGTCGGCCAGGGCGGGTCACGCCGAAGGCGGCCGTCTCGTACGTGCCGACGGCCGCCGTGCTCGCCCGCCGCGAGGCCCTGCTGGCGGTGGCCAGGGATGAGCGCGTGTTCGACCAGGCGATGCGGGTCGGAGAGGACGTGGACCTGATCTGGCGACTGCACGAGGCGGGCTGGCGGATCCGCTACGACCCCTCCGTCCAGGTCGCGCATCATGAGCCGGCGTCGTGGGGGGAACTCCTGGCCCGGCGATACCGCTACGGCACCTCGGCCGCGTCGCTGGCGCAGCGTCACCCGGGCGACATCGTTCACCTCGCGCTGCCGGCCTGGCCGGCCGCGACGGTCGCCGCGCTGCTGGCCCGGCGTCCGGTGCTGGCGGCCGCCGCGTTCGGCACCGCGCTGGCAACGACCGGGCACCGGCTCCGCCAGGCGGACGTGCCCAGGGCCGGACTGACCCGCGCCACGCTCGCCGCGACCCGCCAGACCTGGCTGGGGCTCGGCCGGTACGCCACGCAATTCGCGGCGCCACTGATGGTCGCCGCTATCGCAGCACCAGGCCGCCCGAGCCGCGCCGCCCCGGCACCGGCGGGCCGCTGGGGCAGGAGGGCGGCCGTCGCATCGTTGCTGCTCGGGCCGCCTCTTACGGCCTGGGCGGAGGGGCCCCGCACGCTGGATCCGGTGCGGTTCACGCTTGGCCGGATAGCCGACGAAGTCGCCTACGGACTGGGCGTCTGGTCTGGGTGCCTCGCTCGGCGTACCCTCTCCCCGGTGCGGCCGGTCATTGCCTGGCGGCCGCTGCGTATTGACCCCCGCCCGCTACGCCCCCCACCAGCAACCCAACCGGTTAGCTCTGGGACGACGGCGAAGCACGACGGAAAGCTTTCCCCATGAAAAATGCTTGGTTTGAAACGGTCGCGGAGGCGCAACGGCGCGCCCGCAAGCGCCTGCCGAAGTCGGTGTACAGCGCGCTGCTGGCCGGGAGCGAGAAGGGCCTGACGCTCAGCGACAACGTCGCGGCCTTCGACGAGATCGGGTTCGCGCCGCACGTGGCCGGCCTGAGCGGCCAGCGCGACCTGTCGACGACGGTGCTCGGGCAGCCGATCTCGTTCCCGGTGATCATCTCGCCGACCGGCGTTCAGGCCGTTCACCCCGACGGCGAGGTCGCGGTCGCACGGGCGGCGGCGGCCCGGGGTACCGCGATCGGCCTGAGCTCGTTCGGCAGCCAGCCGATCGAGGACGTCGTCGCGGCCAATCCCCAGACCTTCTTCCAGCTGTACTGGCTCGGCGGGCGGGATGAGATCGCGGCGCGGCTGGAGCGGGCCCGCAAGGCCGGCGCGGCCGGGGTGATCGCCACCCTGGACTGGTCGTTCTCGCACGCCCGGGACTGGGGGAGCCCGCACATTCCGGAGAAGATGACGTTGCGCGAGCTGGTGCGGCTGGCGCCGGAGGGCCTGACCAGGCCGAAATGGCTGTCCGGCTACCTGCGCACCGGTCACCTGCCCGAGCTGACCGTGCCCAACCTGGCTCCGGAAGGCGAACCCGCGCCGACGTTCTTCGGCGCCTACGGACAATGGATGGGCACGCCGCCGCCGTCCTGGGAAGACGTCGCGTGGCTACGCGAGGAGTGGGGCGGGCCGTTCCTGCTGAAGGGCGTGACCAGGATCGATGATGCCCGTCGGGCCGTGGACGCCGGCGTGACCGCGATCTCGGTGTCCAATCACGGCGGCAACAACGTGGACGGGACTCCGGCCACGATCCGGATGCTGCCGGGGATCGCGCAGGCGGTCGGTGACCAGATCGAGGTGCTGCTCGACGGCGGGATCCGGCGCGGCAACGACGTGGTCAAGGCGGTCGCGCTGGGGGCCCGAGCCGTCATGATCGGCCGCGCCTACCTGTGGGGACTGGCCGCGAACGGCCAGGCGGGCGTCGAGAACGTGCTCGATATCCTGCGGAACGGGATCGATTCGGCGCTGCTCGGACTGGGCTGCGAGTCGCTCGCCGACCTGGGGGCGGACCACCTCGTGATCCCGCCGGATTTCACCCGCACGCTCGGCGGATCCTGACGGGCGCCGGCGGCCTAAGACGGGCCCTTCAGAATCGAGACGCACAGTTCGGGGTTCTCGACGTGGGCGTTGTGACCGAGGCCGGGCAGCGTGACCGCCGGGACGCCGAGCCCGGCCAGCTCCTCGTCGGTGTTCATCGGGTCGTTCTCGCCCCGCGCCAGCACGATGTGCGCGGAGCTGGCCGCGAGGAGGCGCGCCATGTCGGGGGCTCCGACGGCGAACGCGCGCTGGTCGAAGGCCAGCCGCCATTGGCCGTTCTCCTGCCGCAGGCCGGCCTCGACGACCGGGTTGTCGGCTGGCAGCAGACCCGCCAGGCCGGAGACCCGCAGGTAGCGGGCGGCGGCCTCGTCCCGGGAGTCGAACCAGGCCGTCGGCCGGTCGGCGATGGCCTTGGCCCGGTCCAGTTCCTCCTGGGTCCAGGCGGTCTTGATGCCAAGGCCGATAGCCCTGCTGACCCGCACGCCGAACCGGGCGCTTGCCGCCAGGGTCAGGCCGATGACGCCGCCAAGCGAGTGGCCAAGGACGACGATGTCGGTGCCGGGCGGCACGACGTCGGCGACCGAGGCGGCGAAGCTGTCGAAGGTGTACTCGCTTAGCGGCGGCGAACCGCCGTGGCCAGGCAGATCTGGAGCGATCCAGCGGCCGGTCCAGTGCAGAGCGAGCAAGGGCCGCCAGTCATTCCAGACCTCGCTGGTCGCGCCTAGGCCGTGGAGCAGCACCAGCAGCGGTTCGCCGGTGCCGCCTTCTCGAACCCGCAAGCTAGCGTTCATAATCGGCAAGTGTCCCATCGGCCCGACACGGAAGTCGTCTTCGATCCCGCGACCTACGTCAACGGGGTGCCGTTCGAGGCGCTAGCCCGGCTGCGGCGCGATAGCCCGGTCGTCTGGGTGGAGGAGCTTCCGGTCCTTGGCTGGCCGGCCGGCCCGGGGTTCTGGCTGGTGCTGCGGCACGCCGATGTCGAATCGGTGCTGACCAGGCCGCAGCTCTTCTCATCCGCGCTCGGAGCTACCCAGATCCGGGACCCGGCCACGCCGGAGGCGCTGAGCTATGTCCGGCGGATGATGCTCAACATGGACCCGCCGGATCACTCCCGGCTGCGCCGGCTGCTGAACCGGTCGTTCACGCGGCGGGCCCTGCTTTCCCTGGAGGACCGGATCCGCGGTCATGCCCGTGCCATCTGCGACCGGGTGTTCACCGGAGCGCGAGGCGAGGTCGACTTCGCCAAGGATGTCGCCGCTGACCTGCCGCTGCTCCTGCTGGCCGATGTGCTCGGCGTGCCGCCGGAGGACCGCTGGCTTTTGTTCGACTGGTCGAACCGGGTGATCGGCTACCAGGACCCCGACTACGCCAACTCGGCCAAGTTCGATCCGGCGGGTGGCACGGACCTGGCCCGGCAGGCGCTGGCGCTGCGGCCGAAGCCGGATGGCAACGGCCGGATGCCTGATCCGAGGACCCGGGACGGCATGCCTGACCTGTACGCCTACGCTCATCTGCTCGCCGAGGACAAGCGCCGCCGGCCAGGTCAGGACGTGATGTCGATCTTGCTGGCCCAGGCCGACGACGACGGTGGCGCAGTGTCGGTCGCCGAGTTCGAGAACATGTTCTGGCTGTTCGCCGTGGCCGGCAACGAGACGCTGCGCAACGGGCTGCCCGGAGCTTGCATCGCGCTGCTCGAACACCCGGGTGCGCAGGCTGAGTTGCGGGCGCACCCGGAGTCGATGCCGACCGCGGTCGAGGAGATGCTGCGCTGGTGGACTCCGGTGATGACCTTCCGGCGGACCGCGACGGCCGACTGCGAACTCGGCGGGCAGCGGCTGTCTAAGGGCGACAAGGTCGTTGTCTCATTTGCCTCGGCCAACCGGGACGAGGCGGTGTTCGCCGACCCTGACCGGTTCGATCTGCGCCGTCTGCCGAACCCGCACTTCGTCTTCGGTCACGGTCCGCACTTCTGCCTGGGCGCTCACCTGGCCCGCGCTCAGGTCAGGGCGCTTTTCGAGGAAGTGCTGGCCAGGACATCGTCGCTCGGCTATGCCGGCCGAGTGTCGTACCTGCGGTCTAACTTTCAGCGTGGGGTTAAGCAGTTGCCGGTCCACTGGGAAGGAAAGCCGTGAAGATCGGGACGCTGATCGACACAGCGAACGACGGCGCCAGGGGCGTCTGGGACTGCTGGACGATCATGGCCGGGCTGGCCGAGGCCACGGAGCGAGTAGCTCTACGGCGCGGAGAAGACCAGCTGACGCCTATCAATCCGAAACTTTTCGACGTTCCAATCGGAACGGCGCTAACCTGCGGCTCCCGCTGACGTGGCCGATTCGCGGTCGATTTAGCGGGATCTGTTGTCTCAAGGCCGTTGACACGCCTCTAAGCCCCATCTAGTTTGACCTCAATCGGATATAAGGTATCCGAAAGTTTTCGAACCGGATTAGTCCGGTTTCGGCGCTTAGGAGGCAAACCCATGAGACGCCGGAGTTTCCTCGCGATGAGTGGCGCGGCTGGAGCGGCCGTAGCGATGCCTGGCATCGCCGCCGCCAGCGCTGCCACCACCCAAGCGGGGCGGGCCGCCGCCAACTCGCGTCACCTTAACCCGCCGGACACGTTGCGGGGCCTGGCCGAGCTGATCGATCTGCGGATCGGCACGGCCGTCATTCCTTTCGACCTGAACACTCCTGACTACGCCGCGATTCTGGCCGAGCAGTTCTCGGTCGTCACCCCGGGCAACGAGATGAAATGGGGAGTGGTCGAGCCGACCAAGGGGGTCTTCGACTGGTCCGGTGCCGATCGTCTGGTCGCCTTCGCCGAGCAGCACGGCCAGCTCGTGCGCGGGCACACGCTGCTGTGGCACAACCAGCTGCCTACCTGGCTCACCACGGGCGTATCGAACGGGTCGATCAGCAAGACCCAGCTGACGGGCCTGCTCGAGCAGCACATCTTCACCGAGGTAGGGCGCTACAAGGGCCGGATCTGGCAGTGGGACGTCGCCAACGAGTTCTTCACCGACTCCAACCCCTCGGGCCTGAACCCGAACGACTTCTGGATCTCTAACCTCGGGCCGGGGATCATCCCGCAGGCCTTCCGCTGGGCCCATCAGGCGGACCCGCACGCGCTGCTGTTCTACAACGACTACAACATCGCCGGCGAGGATGGCAGCAACGCCAAGAGCGATGCCGCGTTCGCCTGGCTGCGGCAGATGCTCGATCAGGGCGTGCCGATCGACGGCGTCGGTAACCAGGGCCACCTGGACACGCAGTTCGGCTTCTCCGGCGCCAGGATGACGCAGGACCTCCAGCGGTACGCCAGCCTCGGCCTGAAGGTCGCCATCACCGAAGCCGATGTCCGTACCTTCGTAGACGGGCCGACCACCCAGGTGCCGACCGACAACCTCTCGGTGTTCGCCCAGCCCTATGAGTTCTCGCAGATGATGAAGGCCGCGCTGGCCGTCCCCGAGTGCATCTCGTTCACCGTCTGGGGCTTCGGGGACGCGGACTCCTGGGTTCCCGGGTTCTTCACCGGCGAGGGCTACGCGACCTTGTATGACGTGAACCTGCAGCCCAAGCTCGCCTTCCTTGACCTGCAACAGGAGCTTCAGCTCGCCGCCTTCGGAGCTCCGCGTCGACGTGGCGGCATGCCGCGCCGCTAGCCTGCCGCCACCCTGCGGATCCCGGTCGGCCGCGTCCTCGCCGGGCAGCCAGGTGCGCCGTCATGCCACGCGGCGCCCCTGGCTATGCAAGGACCGGTCGGCCGGGATCCGCCTCTTCGAATCCGTCTCTTCGAATCCGGGCCTGGGAGTCAGTGCGCCCCCGCCGTCACCCAGCGCATCGGGTCGCCCCAGCCGAGATCTTCGACCCCCGCCTTCTTGAGCGCCAGGGCGACCAGCGTGCGCCGGTGCGCGGCGAACGTCAGCACGTGGGCGATCATGCCGCCGTAGGTGTAGACCTCGGCGGGCACGCAGAGGGCGTTGACGAACGTCTCGTCGAGCCGGGAGTTCGCGATCGCGTCCTGAACCTCGGTATGGAATGCCGGGGCGACCCGGGCGAGCCGGTCTCGCATCGCGTCCAGATCCTCGTGCTCCTCGACCGACCAGTCGTAGGGCCGGTTCGCGACCGCGCAGTTCCACATGTCCATCTGGCCGACGAGCCGAGACAGCAGCGATCGCAGCGTCTGCTCGTCGTCGTCCACCGATAGCTCGATCGGCTGGTCCAGTTCGGCGTCCGGAAGCTGGCGGGCCCGCTCGATCATCTCTCCGACGAGCCAGATGTGGTGCTCGACCATCCTGGTCAGCAAGTCCATCGCTGTCACCTTCGTTCTTGCTGGCAGCCGAAGGCTGCCGGGCGGGTGGAAATGCACCCCATTGGGGGCGTTGAGCTGGATCCGGCGGGGCGCCGCTCGCCACATCGTCGGCGCCACTCCGTACGCGCGCTGGAAGGCCCGGGTAAACGCCTCGTGCGAGGAGTACCCCGCCTCGACACCAACCTCCAGCACGTTGCGGTCACAGGTCAGGAGCCGGTAGGCGGCTCGCTCCAGCAGGACCCGCCGCCGGAACCTGGCCGGGGTCTCGCCGCAAACCGATGACACGATCCGGTCGAAGTGGAACCGCGACAGGTGCATCCTGGCCGCAAGATCCGCTCCGTTCGCCTCGTGGTCATCAAGGTTCGTGGCCAGCAAGTCAACGAAGGCCACGAACTGATCCTGGGCCGTGCTCATGTCTCCAAGCTTCCTCCCGCCTCGCCGGCCCGCGCTTGATCGCTTTTGCGCATCTGACCAGCCTGCATGCGACCAGCTTGCACGACGAAATCGGCCGACCCGGTGTCGGGTCGGCCGGCTAAGCGACTGTGCCTGTTACCAGCAATCATGGGGAAGTGCGGCCGAACCAGGGGAAGTGGCAGCCAGACGCGCTCCGGTCGGTCCCGGGGACGCCAGTCGGCGGGAGCGCTGGTCCGCTTCGCGGGATCTTGCTGGTGAGGTCGGTTAGAGGCCGGTGGGGAAGGTGATGGAGATGGGAGTGATTAGGGGGGTGCCTACCTGCAGCTGGATCTGGGCGTGGGCGTTGAGCGGGATGTTGCGCGGGCTGCCGCGGTAGGCCTGGCCGTTGTAGATCGCGGTGACGTGGCCCTTGAACGGGCCGACCTGGCTCGGGCCGAGCGGCTGGCCCCACTCGTCGAAGAAGTTGCCCAGGGTGTAGATCCGGTGAATCGGCGACTCGATGTGGATGATGCCGTCGGCGGCGTGGGTGTGCAGCCAGTAGAAGCAGGTGCCGCTGGCGATGAACTGACCTTGCGGAGTGTTCTGGGCTTTCGCGCTCGGGATGCCGATTCCGGCCGGGATCTGGCGCGGTGTGCCGTTGACGAAGACGGTCAGGTGCGCGTGGATGTGGAAGATCGTCTGCTCGTTGGTCTGGCAGCTGATTCCGTCGACTTTGCCGCCGGTGGCTTTCGTCGAGGTGGTCGCGAGCGGACCGCCAGCGGGAATCGGGACACCCTCGGGGCCGTTCTGGCCTGCCGGAGGTGCGGCCTTCAGCGAGCCGAGCGTGGAGAGCGGGGCCAGGTTGAGGTGCGGCGAGCTCGGGCCGGTGGCCTGGGCGCCGCCACGGCTGAGCGCGAGCGTGATGCCGGTCGCCGCGGCCGCCAGGACCACGATCGCGGCGGCGACGCTCAGCCAGAGCCGGCGTCGCTTGCGCTGCGCTTCTTCGGCCCGGGCCTGTGCGATCTTCTCCCTGGCTCGCTGCCGGTTCCGCTCTGCCTTCGACATGGCGATCTTCTCCTCTTTGACGTTGGTCGAGGTCATTGGCGGAGCCCAACCGCCTGGCCCGGTCGCGACTACGTATCTACGGTCTACGTACGTAGATAGTATCATCGGCTGCATACTGGTGACCGTGCTCGTATGCTGGCTTCGGGCACTAGGAGGTGGCGTGCGCGGATTTGGTGATCTAGAGGCAGTGATCATGCAGATGGTGTGGGATCACGGCGGCCCGGTGACGGTCAGGGATCTATTCAGCAAGCTGTCCGGCGAACGGGAGATCGCGTACACCACTGTAATGAGCACGATGGACAACCTGCACCGCAAGGGGTGGCTGGCCAGGACCAAGGAAGGCAAGGCCTACCGGTACACGGCGACCGCGAGCCGGGAGGAGTACAGCGCGCGGCTAATGGCCGAGGCGCTGGCCGGCGGGGGAGACACCGAGGCGGTCCTGAGCCACTTTGTCGCCCAGATCGACGGGGAGGAATCCGAGGCGCTGCGCTCGGTCCTGCGACGACTGGCCAATCAGGGACTAGCTGACCAGGGACTGGCCGATCGGCGGACCCGATGAGCGCCGCGCTGCTGATACTGGCCTATGCGGTCCTCGTGGCCTGGTGGGTCCCGTCCCTGCTGGGGCGGCTGACGGTCGGCGGGCTGAGCGCCAGGCTCGGGCTGGCGGCCTGGCTGGCCGCGATGGCCAGCGTGCTGATCAGCGCCGAGGCGGTGGTGCTGTTCCTGGTCAAAGCGGCGATCGCGGGCTGGCCCGGGCTGGCCGAGGCGGTCTGCCGGTCGGTGACCGGACACGCCTGCGCCGTGGCGGTGTACACCAGCGCCGCGTTCGAACTTTGTGTCAGCCTGGTCGCCGTCCTCGCCGTCTCGGCGGCGGCGATGGTGGCCTGGCGCTACGGGCGCCGGGTGCAGCGGACGCACCGGCAGACCCGCGCGCACGCGCAGGCCGCCCCGATCGTTGGGCGTCGCTTGCCTGGGATTAGCCCTGGGGGCGACCCGGCCGTCGTGCTCGATGACCCGCGTCCAGCCGCTTACTGCGTGCCCGGCCGCCCGGCCACGATCGTGCTGACCAGCGGCGCCCTGGCCGTGCTGGACTCGCCGCAGCTAGCGGCCGTTCTCGCGCACGAACGGGCGCATCTGGCCGGCCGCCATCACCTCGTGCTCACGCTTACCCGCGGGCTGGCGGCCACGCTCCCGGCGGTACCGGTCTTCGCCCGCGGAGCGACCGAGGTCGCCCGGCTAGCCGAGATGAGCGCCGACGACGCGGCGGCCCGGCGCAGCGGTCGGCCCACGCTGCTGGCCGCCCTGCTGACGATGGGTACCGGACAGGCCGTTCCGGCTAGCGCGCTGGCAGTCACCGGGGGAGCGGTCACCGCCCGGGTCCAGCGGCTGATCGAACCGCCGCGCTACGGCCGCCAGGCCCGCAACAAAGTGGCTCTCGTCGCCGTGACCGGCCTGCTGATCGCGGCGACCGCGACGGTCATGGTGTTCGCCGGGCCGCTGGCCAGCTATGCCCTGACGCTGCACCTCTGACTACGCTGACTTCCTCTGACTACGTCCGACTACGGCTACGTCTGACTAGCCGCGCTTGGCGGCAGCCACGGCCCGCTCGACGGCGGTCGCCAGTACCTCGTGCCCGCGTGCGGTCGGGTGCAGGTCACAGTCGCCTGAGGCTAGCTTGATCCGCAGCCCGGCCTTGCAGGTGTCACCGCCGTCACTGGCCGAGGCGGCCTTGAACGCCGCGAACGCGTCGGCGACGCGGCCGCCGTATTTGGCGGCAGCCTGGGCCAAGGTCGTGTTGAGTGAGGCGATCCCGACACTGGCTTCCGTGGTGCCGTAGGTCAGCGCGTAGTAGTTCAGCACCACGAGCGTGCCACCGAAGCCGCCCTGGTCGCGCAGGGTGCCCAGGATCTTGTCCAGATTCGTCGTGATCGCGGCCAGCGTGGTGCGGAAGTCCGCGCCCGTGCAGTGGTCGGCGTTCTTGTCCTCGCACAGGAATAGGTCATTGGCGCCGATGTCGATCGTGACCAGCTTGGTCTGGGGGTGCTGGCGCAGGTACCGCACCGCGAAGGCGAGCTGGGAGCCGCTGTACGCCACGTGCAGGGGAGCGAAGCTGCGGTAGCCGGCGCCGCCGTTCGGGCCGGACTCACAGCCGACGTTCGGCGCGCTCTTGTCGATCATGCTGGCGGTCGTCTCACCAGGGCAGGAGGCGTTGACCAGGCGCAGGTGCAGGGCCTTTGCGACGTCGTCCGGGTAGCCGAGGAAGTTGGCCGCGTTCAGGTACTTGGAGACCGGGGTGACCGAGGCCGGCTGGTAGCCGAACGCGACCGAGTCGCCGAGCGCCAGGTAGTCGGGCCCGCCCGGATCGCTCGGCCGCGGCGAAGCCGACGCGGGCGCCGGCGCCGACCGGCTAGAAGGCTGCGCGTGGTGAGTCGGGCCGGGTGGGCTGGCGCTGCCGCCGGCACTGCAGGCCGAAACTGGCAGCACGACGGCGGCGAGCACCAGGCCGGTGATCGATGCGCTGCGGAATGTCCGGCTTTTGGCATAACTGCGGATCACCACCAGGCCAGGGTACCCACCGCCAGCCGGCCGGGCCGCGAGCCCGGCAAATGGTCAGCGCGCCGGCAGAGTTGCCTGGTAGCCGGATAGAAGGCCGTGCCATGCTTTCTGCCTGCTGATGGTTTTCTGTCCGGTGACTTCCGGTCGGGGCGACGATATCGTGATGCCTGTCGAGGGGACGGCGGCGCGAAGGGTCTTGGCGACAGTCAGACGGGCGACGCCGCTGGAGGGAAAGCGCGTGCTGGAGCCGATGCGATGACTGCCACCATTGTTGGGCTGACGGGTAACCAGACAGGCCGGCGCTTCCCCGTGAGCGACGAGCCGGTCACATTCGGGCGTGGCGACGATAACAACGTCGTCCTGACCGACGCGTCGGCCTCGCGCAACCATGCCGAGGTGCGCAAGGAGGCCGGTGGCTACGTTCTCTACGATCGCGGCAGCAGCAATGGCACGCTGGTCAACGGGGTGGCCGTGTCCAGCCGGCCGCTGCAGTCGGGTGACCAGATCATGATCGGCGACGAGTTGTTCCGGTTCGAGTCGTCGGCTGACCTGCGGCCGACTATCCAGGGCGTGATTCCGGTGCCGGACGCGGCTGGACAGCAGCAGCATCGGCCGGCCAAGACGCCGGCGCCGGTGCTGCGGGTGACGATCGCGGGCGGCGGCCCGGTCGGGCTCAGCTTCGCGTTGCTGCTCGAGCACATGATGGGCGCGCGGGTCCAGATCAAGATCTACGAGGGCCGCTGGACGATCTCCGGCGGGCGATACGTCTGGAAGAGCGAGGGCGAAGGCAACGCGCGCCGGCTGCAGGTCGTGACGATCCAGAGCCGCCAGTTCCTGCGGCTGCCGCCGGAGGTGCAGGAACGGCTCTTCATTCCCGGCCACTACACCGAGATGTGGCCATCAGGACCGGACTCGATCCAGGATCTGGGGCCGCGCAACATCAGGATCGCGTTCATCGAAGACCAGTTGCTGGCGCTGGCCGGGGAGAAGTCCGATCGCATCCAGTTGATCCCGGAGAAGTTCGAGGCCGCGCAACTGCACGACGAGATCGCCAGCCAGCACGTGCTCGCGATCTGCGAAGGCGGCAAGTCGCGGACCTTCGAGCACTTCATCGGCAAGTTCGGGGCCGCCGATTCCACGCTGTACGGGATCGACGGCGAGCAGGTCTCGGACATGGTGCTCGGTTTGCGGGTGAAGTCGGAGTTGCCCGACCCGATGTCGGTGCTCCTGACCGTGACGCAGAACCGGTTCCTGCTGAACTCGCTGCGCGGCGAGGGCTTCCTCAACATGCGGCTGACCGACACCGAAGCCAAGGAAGCGGTCGGGATCGACCCGGTGCGTCAGGTGTTCACCGAATGCATTCAGTCCGGGCCGTGCCTGCTTGAGCTGAGATCGAACGGCGAGTTCTTCTGCGAGGGGCACCGGGCGCTGTTCCTGCCGGCCTTGCTGAAGGGATCGGCGTTCTGGACGCGGGTCGAAGAGGGCCTGACGATGTTCGGAGTGCAGCCAAAGAACCTGACCGCGGTGACCGGCTTCCGGCTGGACATGGTGCAGCGGCCCCGGTTCTCTGTGCAGTTGTTCCCGCGGACCCGGACGACGCCGGGGACGTTCGGGTTCCTGCTCGGGGACGCGGCGAACGCGATCCACTTCTGGCCCGGTCGCGGCCTGAACAGCGGACTGGCCTCGGCGATCTCACTAGCTCGGTGCCTGGCCGCGCCCCGGCGCGGGAGCACCATGCGTGACGCCGACTTCGTGCGGCACGAGGCCGTGATGTCGATGTTGCAGTACCGGCACAAGAGCCGGGCCTGGCGGCAGATGGTCACCCACGACCTCGACGGGAACCTCATGACGATCAAGGGCATGATCGCGCGCGGGATCGAGGAAGGGGAGCAGGGGGCGTTCAACCCCGAGCAGGACTTCGAGGCGCTGATGCAGCGGATGACGCAGACGCGCAACCGGCTCGAGCAGCGGATCGGGCCGATGCCGGATGACGCGACGTTGCGCGCGCACCTGCAGAGGCTGCCGGCGCCGATGCTGCACGCGCTGCTGGTCTCCGAGCCGTGGGACTCGGCGAGCGTGGGCGGCGAAGAGGTCGACGTCGAGTGGCTGCTGGATGCGCCCCGGCTGCCTCGGTCGAATCAAGGCGTGGGTCCGGCCGCTCGGCAGGTGACCACGAAGCTCTAGCTCGGCCGGCCCGCTACCTCGGGGACAGACCCCTTGTCACCACATCTAGCGGCGGAGCGTCGGCGGCGCTGTCCTGGTCGCGGGTGCGGGCGATCTTGTGCCAGCCCGAGGACTGGCAGGCGCGCTGAGCGGCGGTGGCGGCCGGGAGCACCGTGGCGAGGGCGCGTTCCTCGGTGCGCTTGGACAAGATCTCGTCGTGCAGGGCCGAGCCGATGAACTGGCGCCGCCAGGGGGCGCGGACGAGCAGGGCGGCGATGGCGAAGCTGCGGCCCGGGTGCTCGGTGGTGGCATCGCCCGGCAGGGTCGTGGTGAGCTGGCGCCACCAGTCGGTCGACGGACGCAGCGGCAGGCCGAACGCGACCCCGACCAGGTAGTCGCCGCTTCTGGCCTCGGCTAGCGCGAAGCCGGGCTGGCGGAGCTGGACCGCGAACCGGCGGGCGAACTGGTCGGCGCGGGCCTCGTCCCAACCGAACGGCGGGTCGGCGTAGACCTCGGCGGCCAGTTCCGCGATCTCCTCGGCGTGCTCGGCTGCCTGCTCCCGCCCGAGCAGCTCATAGGTGATGGGGTCGGCCATCTGCTCAGGCTATGGGTCCTGGGCGACCGGGGCCGAGGCGGCCGGGCGGGTCGGCCCGACGGGAGGCCCTCCGCACGGGCGCATCAGCTGGGCTGCCAATGCAACGGGGAAAGGTCGTCGTGGTCAGCGCCACAACGAACTTTCCCCGTTGTTCCCCGGGTCCGGCGGGCGGCATTACATTGCCGGGCCGGGCGCGGCGCGAGCTAGATCTGCGGGCCGTACTCGGCGGAGACGACGACCGTGTCGGCGGCATGGTCGCCAACCCGCTGGCGGTACCGAGAGGCCACCATGGTGATCAGGCCCACCAGCCCGAAGAACAGCGTGTCGATGATCAGCAGGATGCCCCGGATGAACAGCTGCGGCATGCTGGCCCGGCCGCCGTTCTTGCTGATCACGCGCAGGCGGAGCAGCTTCATCCCGAAGGTCTGGCCGGCGTAGGCGTACGGTATCGAGACCCAGTAGATGAAGTAGGCGGCCAGCGCGATCACGGTCGCGAGCAGCCAGCCCGCCCAGTGCAGGCTGCCTGAGCCCCGGTCGAACAGCCAGTAGGCGATGGCCGGGACGATGCCGGCCAGGATGTAGTCGACGATGTACTGGACGACGCGGCGACCGGTCACCCGGGTCTCCGCCTCGGTGACCATCATCGGCGGCCCGAACCGGGTCGGCCCAGGCCCCATCTGCCCTTGCGCCATCGGGCCCTGCTGCCACGGCGGCTCTCCCTGCTGCCTGGGCGGCCCCTGCGTGGGCGGCCCCGGCTGCGGCGGCACGTCCGGCCGCGCCGTCTGCTGCCCGTAGCCCTGCTGGCCGTAGCCCTGCTGCCCGTAGCCCTGGCCGCCCGTCGCGCCCTCATCAGGCCTGTTACTCATCTGATCCCCCGATCTGAGTTGCTGTCGCCTGACCCCGAGGCGTCCCGAGGTTCGCCTCGTGTTATCCCCATTCGCCCCTTAGTCCCCAGATACCCCTCAAGCCTCAGACGTTTCAGCAGATCACGATCACTCTGATGCCCGAATCCGCAGTTAGTAACCCGACTGGTAACCCGCGCGCGGCAATGCCGGCGTTTTGGTCAGTACCTGGGCGTAGGCTCCCGGAAGTCGGTCGCAGGCAAGTTAAGACCAGCAAGACCTGAGGGGGTCCGGTGACGGCGGCGGAGAACAGCAATGGCGACGGGCTCGGCCTCGTAGTCGGAACCGTCCCGGCGACGCCGCTGACGTTCTCGGTCGGGCTGGCTCCCGGTCAGTACGCGCAGCTCGACGACGTCGTGATCACGCATCGCCAGATGCCGGGCAACGGCCACGAGCCGGTGCAGATCTCCGGCGTGGTCACCAACGTGGAGGCGACCCACGAGGGCGCGAGGTTCGCCTCCGACGTGTTCCTTATCGCCCACGGCGCGCTTCCCGCCGAGATCTGCGAGGTCGCCGAGGTCACGGTCACCAGGGTCGAACCCGAGATGTACGTGCCCCCGCTCCCCGGAGCCCCGGTCAAGCGAGCCAGAGGCGCCGAACGCGACTCGGCCCTGTACTTCGATGAGATGGGTGGCTCGAAGGTACCGGTGGGCTTCGGCCGCGATGGCCAGCCGGTCTTCGTGAACTTCGAGTTCATCGACGGCACCAGGGGCGCGCACGTGTCGATCTCCGGCGTCTCCGGCATCGCCACGAAGACCTCGTTCGCCATGTTCCTGCTGCACTCGATCACCAGCTGCGGCGTGCTGGCGGGCGAGGCCCACAACACCAAGGCCCTGGTGTTCAGCGTCAAAGGCGAGGACTTGCTGTTCCTCGACTACGCCAACAGCCGCCTCACTCCCGGCCAGGCCGCCAAGTACCAGACGCTCGGCCTCCCGGCCGCCCCGTTCGGCAACGTCCGCGTCTTCGCACCGCCCCGCAAGGGCGACACCTCGGGGACGCCCGACGTGCACGCTCGCGACCGCGCGGTCAGCCCGTTCTACTGGACGCTGGCCGAGTTCTGCGAGCAGGAGCTGCTGCCGTTCGTGTTCGCCGACTCAGAAGATGAGCGCGCCCAGTACACGATGCTGATCACCCAGGTCGCCGGCCGCCTGCGAAGAGACGCGGTACCGGCCGGGGGTGACGGCGCGATCATGCTCAACGGGACCGGCCCCGGCGGCGTAAAGATCATCCGCACCTTCGGTGAGCTGGTCGACGTGCTGGAGGACGAGCTGGGCAACGACAGCACCAGAAGTGCCTGGGTCTCCGGCAGCACGCTGACCGGCAGCGTGAACGCCCTGCTCCGCCGGCTGCGCTCCGCTGTCCAGCCGCTCAGCGTGATCGTCCGAGGCGACCTGTCCCACAAGGGCGAACGCTCCATCTCCACCTCACGCGCCCAGATGACGGTCATCGACCTGCATAACCTGCCCGACCGGGCCCAGCGCTTCGTCGTCGGCGTCACGCTGCGGGCCGAGTTCGCCCGGAAGGAGCGTCAGGGTACGGCCCGCCCGCTGATGTTCGTCATGCTCGACGAACTCAACAAGTACGCCCCCCGCGACGGTGACAGCCCGATCAAGCAGATCCTGCTCGACCTCGCCGAACGCGGCCGGTCGCTCGGCGTGATCCTGATCGGGGCCCAGCAGACCGCCAGCGAGGTCGAGCGCCGCATCCTCGCGAACTGCGCGATCCGGGTGGCGGGCAGGCTCGACGCCGCCGAGGCCCAGCGCCCCGAATACGGCTACCTGCCGCCGGCCCAGCGCCAGCGGGCCACGCTGGCCAAGCCGGGCACGATGTTCATCGCGCAGCCGGACATCCCTGTGCCGCTCGCGGTCGACTTCCCGTTCCCGGCCTGGGCCACCCGCCCGAGCGAAAAGGGGGAGTGGGCGGGACATGATTCTGGTCCGTCCCGCCCAGCCGATCCGTTTGCCGCGATCCCAGGCGCGCACGATGATGATCCGCCGCCCTTTTAAACCCATAAGACCAAAACCTCTTTGGTTTAAATTTTGCGGGGCCTTGAATGTCGTCGTTAACCGTGAAGGAGTCCGCAGGCTAATGAAGATCCTGCATACGAGTGACTGGCATGTCGGCAAGGTGCTCAAGGGCCGGGACCGGCACGACGAGCACGTCGCGGTCCTGGGCAGCATCGTCAAGACGGCCAGGGACGAGGACGTCGACGTGGTGCTGGTCGCCGGCGATCTCTTCGAGACTTCGGCGCCGACCGCCAAGTCTCAGGGACTCGTCATGCGTACGCTGCTCGCGCTGCGCGAAGACGGGCGCCAGGTGGTCGTGATCGCTGGCAACCATGACAACCAGGGGCTGCTGGACTCGGTCTACCGGCCGGTGCTCGGCCAACTCGGTCCGCATGTGCTCGGCCTGCCCAAGAGCCCGGCGGGAGGCGGCACCCTGACGCTGCGGACTCGCAGCGGGGAAGAGGCGAGGGTCGCGGCGCTGCCGTTCCTGTCGCACCGGTTCGCGGTGCGGGCGGCCGAGATCGTCATGCACGAGTTCGCCGAGCACACGCTGGACTACTCCCAGCGGGTCAGCGCGATCCTCGAGGCGCTGACCGCTGACTTCACCGATGACACTGTGAACCTGGTGATGGCGCACGCCACGCTGCTCGGCGGCCGCCGGGGCGGCGGCGAGCGCGAGGTGCAGACCAGCCTGGACTACGAGCTGTCCGCGTCGATGTTCCCGGCGTCGACGCACTACGTCGCGCTCGGGCACCTGCACCGGCAGCAGGAGATCCCCGGGCCGTGCCCGATCTTCTACTCGGGTTCGCCGCTGCCGATCGACTTCGGCGAGGAATCGAACGAGCCGGTGACGCTGATCGTCGAGGCCAGGCCCGGCGTCCGGGCCGACCCTAGGCCGGTGCCGATTGCCGGCGCCAGGCAGCTGAAGACCCTGCGCGGCACGCTCGCCCAAGTTTTCGAGGAAGCAGAGAGTGCCGGGGACGCCTACTTGCGGGTGATCCTGGCCGAGCCGAGCCGGGCCGGGCTTGGCGACCTGGTCAGGGACAAGCTGCCGAACGCGCTGGAAGTCTCTCTGGATGACGCGCACCGGCCGCGTCCGGGCGGGCGCTCGGAAGGGGACCGTGCCAGCCGCGCCGGACGTAGCCCGGTGGAGCTGTTCTCGATCTTTCTCGATGAGGAAAACGTGGCCGACCCGCGTGTCTTGTCGTTTTTCAGCCGATTGCTTGATGAAGTTACTGAAGATGGCGACCTCAGTG
Organism: Streptosporangiaceae bacterium; assembly: GCA_035606435.1. Taxonomy (GTDB): domain Bacteria; phylum Actinomycetota; class Actinomycetes; order Streptosporangiales; family Streptosporangiaceae; genus Chersky-822. The sequence goes on from DATNFM010000305.1 coordinate 17,860, forward strand.
CAGTCGGGTCAGGGGCAGTCGGGTCAGGGGCAGTCGGCTCAGGGGCAGTCGGGGCAGGGGCAGTCGGGGCAGGTGGTAGGTAATGCGACCGGTGCGACTGCTGCTCGACGGCTTCGGGTCCTACCGCGAGCCGGCCGAGGCTGACTTCTCCGACGTGGATTTCTTCGCGCTGGTCGGGCCGACCGGCTCGGGCAAGAGCACGGTGATCGACGGACTGTGCTTCGCGCTGTACGGCACGGTGCCGAGGTGGGGCCGGGAGAACGTGATCGCGCAGGCGCTCGCCCCGGCGGCGAACGCCTGTCGGGTGTGCCTGGTGTTCGAGGCGTCCGGCAAGCGCTACGGGGTGGTACGGGCACTGGCGCGCAGTGCCAGGGGCCAGGTGAACACTAAGGAGGCCAGGATCGAGCTGCTCGATCCTGGTATTCCGGCCGGGGCGCCGCTCGCCGAGTTGCTCGAGGCCAGCGTCGAGCCGATCGCCGAAGGCCCCGAGCAGGTCAAGGCCGCCGTGCAGCAGATACTCGGACTGACCTACGAACACTTCACCCAGTCGGTCCTGCTGCCGCAAGGCCGGTTTTCCGAGTTCCTGCACGCCAAGGCCGCCGACCGCCAGAACCTGCTGGTCGAGCTGCTGGCGTTCGGCGTCTACGACCAGGTTGGGCAGAAGGCCAGGGACCGAGCCAAGCTCGCAGCCGAACGGGCGTCGATGGCCAGGGCGTCGCTGGCCGAGCTGACCGACGCGAGCGAGGACGCCGAAACCAAGGCGGCGGCCAAGGTGGAGAACCTGACCCTGGTCGGCGCCGAGGTGACCAGCCTCCTGGAGAAGTTGCGAGCGGCGGGCGAGCAGGCAGCCCAGGCGGCGGCGTCGGCGCAGGCGCTCCGGGCCGAGTCGGAGCTGCTCTCGCAGGCGCGCGCTCCGGCGGAAGTCGCCGGGTTGGCCCAGCGCATCGATGACGCAGACCAGGCGCTGGCCCGCCGGAAGGCCGAGCGCGACCGGGCCGAGACGAAGGAAGTCGAGGCCGCCGCCTTTCGCGAGAAGCTGCCCGACAAGTCGAAACTGGAGCGGCTGCGCGACGCCCACGAGCAGCAGCGCGAGCTGGCGGCGTCGCTGGCCCGCCAGCAGAAGGTGCTGGCCGAGCGCCAGGTAACCCTGGATGCGGCGGAAGCTGAGCTCAAGGCCGCCCAGGTCGGCTACGAGGAAGCCCAGTCGGCGCTGGGGGCGGCGCAGCGCGCGCACGCGGCCGTTGCCGTCGCGCAGGACCTGCGGGTAGGGGAGCCGTGCCCGGTATGCCTGCAGCGGGTCTGCGAGCTGCCTGAGCATCCGATCCCGGGCGATCTGGCGCAGGCGCGGGCGGCGGTCGAAGAGACGATCAAGGTCGGCAAGAGGGCACGCGCCGCGTCGGATCAGGCCGCGAAGGCCAACGCGGCGGCGGCCGGCGACGTCGAGAACACCGCCAGGCTGGCGGAGCGGGCCGCGACGGTTCTCGTCGATGCCCCGGGTGAAGCCGAGGTCCGGGGTTTGCTCAAGGAAATCGCGGTGGCCGATGAGCGGCTGGCAAAAGCGGCGGCGGCGGTCCGGGCGGCCAGATCCGCGTCGACGGCGGCCGAACGGGAGCGGACCGGCCTCGAAACGGAGGAACGACGGGCCTGGCAGGTGCTCGACCAGGCCAGAGACTCGGTCGTGCAACTGGGTGCCCCGGCAGTTGCCCGGGCTGGATCTGGCTCTGGAGCCGACCTAGCAGGAGCCTGGAAGTCGCTCGTCGACTGGGCGGGTGAGCAGGCCGCTGAACGCCGGAGCCGGCTGCCAGAACTGGAAGACGCCGCCGGGGCCGCTCGCAGCACAGTGGCCGGACTTGAGTCAGAGCTAGCCGGGCGGCTACGCCAGCACGGGATCGAGCTGACCGACGCCGGTCGTGCCGAATCGGCCGTGGCGGCGCAGCTTGAGCGAGCCAGGCACCAGCTCGACCTGGTGCGCGCGAACCGGGCCAAGGCACTGGCGCTCACCGGCCAGATCGAGACCCACACCGAGGAAGAACGCGTCGCGGCGATGCTCGGCAAGCTGCTTCGCGCCTCGTCGTTCGAGCGCTGGCTGTGCGGCGAGGCGCTCGACTCGCTGGTCATCGAGGCGTCGGCGACGCTGATGGAGCTGTCCGGCGGCCAGTACCAGCTGGACCGGGACGACCGCAACGAACTGGTCGTGATCGACTACGCCGATGCCGGCGCGCGCCGCCCGGTGCACACGCTGTCGGGCGGCGAGACGTTCCAGGCCTCGCTGGCACTCGCTCTGGCGCTGTCCCGCCAGGTCATCGGGCTGTCGGCCGGGATGCGGGACCTGAACTCGATGTTCCTGGACGAGGGGTTCGGCACGCTGGACGAAGACACCCTGGAGGTCGTCGGCACGACCCTGGAGCGCCTGTCGTCCGACTCCGAACGCATGATCGGGATAATCACCCACGTGCCAGCCTTGGCAGAGCGTGTCCCGGTCCGGTTCGTGGTTAGCCGGGCCGGGACGACGTCGACGCTGCGCAAGGAGGGTGTGACTTGACGGTCGACGCCAGCCCAGTTGCGGGCACAGCCCGGCTGACGTTCACGGTCGATCCCTGGGATCCCGGCTACGGCCAGGCGTTCGCCGAGGAAAACGACTCGCCCGGCGGGCTTTCTGAGTCCTCGGCCGAGCTTGACCTGGACTTCGAGGTGCCGGCCGACCAGTGGCAGCCGATCGATCCCGATCCGAAACTGGTCCCGCCCGGCCAGATCTTGTTCCTGGACGGGGTCCGTCGAATCGATGCCCGGGTCTGGGTACACGCCATGGGACTCAGCGACGGGGCCGGCCAGGCTGGCTCCGCCAGCCTGGCCGGCTTCCAGCCGGTCGCCGGAATCGCCGCGTCCCTGGCCGCCGGCCTTGTCGTCTGCGACGGCACCGCCCGGGTAGCGGACGTGGTCGTCGAACGCGGCCTGTTCACCGGCGCGGGCGACGCCGGTGACCTGGTCACCCGCGCGGGCACGTACGTCGTCCGGCCCGCCGGGGGCGCGGGCCTGGACAAGCTCTCGCTAGCCCTCCAGCAGCGCCTGGCCTTCGCCGAGGTCCAACTGGCCGTCGCCTACCGCGCGGCCCATCCCGGCGACGATGACCTGCTCGTGGTCGATGGCCCGCTGCGCGGCCGCGCTCACCTGGACCGGACCGTCGGCTACATCAAGACCCATCACACCTCCTACCTGGCGGGGGAGCAGGCGGCCGTGGTCGGCGCGCTCAAGCCCGGCCAGCGAACACCGGCCTTTGGAATGGGCACGTCCTGGCAGCGCACGTCCTGGTACCTGCAACTGCCGGGGACCGAAGGCGTGCCCTGGTCCGGCGTCGTCCGGCTGGAATGCTCGCCCGACCTCGAGCCCAAGCACGTGACCGCGCTGGCCGATACGACGGCCAGGGTCCTCCCGCCGTTCGCGAGCGTGGCCCACAAGGACCCGCGTGCCCCCCAGAACCTGGTGCCGATCGGCGGACTGGAACGCGATCTGAAGCATCGCCTAGGCGACGAGCGCCTCCTTTACCGGGCACTCAAGTCCGCCTCCATGGCCTAAAGCAAAGCCGCTGAGCCAACGGCCCAGAATTCGGGCACTAACCCGCCATCAAACGCCAGAAACGCGGGCCGAAACTCCTTGATCGTGGCCACTTATCACGGCTGGCGCTGTCTTACCACGGACCGCGACCTCTTGCCACGGATTCTCAACTCGCAAAAGCCGCGTATCCGTATAAAATTTGTCCAGAATCCGTGGTAAGTCGTTATAATCCGTGGCAAGTGGCCCGCCCCGAGCGGCACGGCGGTTCCTGCGCATGGCAGTCACGGGTGTGCTCGGGTTGCGATTGGTCCGTCCAGAAGCCGGCGTCCGCAGCCTTGTGGGCCTAGAACTTGGCTGACATCATTAGGCCTTGTCGCAATAAAGTGTTGACAAAGGCAGCAGGGCATGGAACCGAATACCGGCCCGGTCAATGACGACCAGGCTCAATCGCCCGATCTGACCGACGTCACGTGGCCTCCTCCGCCGGGCGGTCCCGTCGCCGTCGCGCCGCCGACCGACGGCGGTTCTCGTCATTGGCGTTCGCTGATCGCCGGAGTTGTCGCCTGCGGGGTCGTCGCCAGCGTGGCCTGGGCTGCCTGGCAGGCCGGCACGGACACGAAGGTGGGTTCGACCAGGGATCTCCGGCTGATTACGCCGGCTCCGCAGACGGCCGGCGGGCTAGCCCAGGATCGGGCGATCGAGACTGAACCCGGTTACCAGGACAGGGTCGACGGGGTTCGTCAGTTCTACGCCAGCACTTTTCATCTGCCTCCGGAGGGCAGCGATGTGGCGATCTACCTGGGTCAGATGGGTGACGGTCCGGTTAACAACTCGGATCTAGTTATTTACCTGGGCTTCAATTTGCGGGAGCGCGACAATACGTTGAGCGTGATCCAGGGGGCGCTGAAGGGACTGGGTTCTCAGCTAATCAATTCGATGGATGTGCGGGTCAGGGGCGGCCCCGGCGACACCAGCTATGACTGCGTAACCGGCCTCGGATCGGCGGGCATCGGTACCACCGGCCAGTTCACCGCCTGCGGCTGGGCAACCGATCGGACGCTGGCCATCTTCCTCCGGGTCGCGCCCGACCCGCGGGCCAGGACGCTGATCTCGGTAATGAAGAAGATGCGCCCTGACCTGATCCGCGGCTTATCGGTGCCGCCGCTCTAGCGGGTTGCAGAGAGGTCGGCACCGGCGGCCTCTGGTTGAGGTCAGTCGCCCGCGCGGTGACTTCGGACTGGCCCGGTGGGGGACCGGGCTCTGGAGGCTAGGCGGAGAGCCCGCGCAAATTTTTCTAGCTGACTCTGAAGGAATCGGTGGAGGTGATCAGCATGCTGGCCAGGCTGATTATGTGCCGGCCGCGTCCTAGGTGCAGGGCGGCTGGCTTGATCGTGAAGGTGACCGTGCCTTGGCTATTGGCCTTCAGGGTCGCGATCTTGTGATCGTCGATGGCCAGGACGACCGGGTGGCCGGCCAGGAAGCCCCTGGCGGTCAGCTTCGTCGATCCGCTCGGGCTGACGACGGTCTTGGTGAGGGATACCTGGTGCACGAGCCTGAGCAGGGCCTTCGCGGCCTCGCTCCGGGCGGCGGCGTTGTCGTGGGCGGCGGTCGCGGCCTTGGCCAGGGCGGGGGCGAACGTGTTCGCGCGGACGGTGCCCCAGCCGCTGGCTATGTCGTAGCCCTTGGCGGCGGCGAAGCCCTTCACGGCGACCTTGCCGTTCCTGATCACGTCGTTGTTGCCGGAGACAACATCGGCGATGCCGTCCTTGAGCCCGGCCGGGCCGAGCACGCCGTAGAGGAGCGGGTTGACGGGGCCTACGTTCAGGCGGTGGTGGATCTGGGTAGCGAGCGCGAGGATCCCGGCCGGCAGCGGTCCTGACTCCGAGGTGCCCGACGAGCCGTCCAGGGAGATGTCGGGCACGGAGCGCTCGCCGGACTTAGTGATCTTCGCGACGTCGTTCATGTAGCTCGGGCGTCCGAAGGCCACTGAGAAGCCGGCGCCCTCGCCGAACGGGAGTCCCTCCGGGCCGAGGTTCCACACCGGATCGTCGCCGGCTCGCTGGCCGGTGCTGGTGAAGGCCGGGATCGTGCCGCCCACGGCGGTGACCCAGGGGGAGTCGTCCCAGGCGGCGGTGGCGCGGCTCTTGGTGACGAGATTGGGGTTACAACTGCTCGGGCCGACAGCGAGGTGCTGGACCGCGTCGCAGTCGCCGGTGCCGACGACCACGGGGACGCCGAACCTGGCGGCGGTCAGCTCACCGGCCTCCTGTTCGTAGATCTCCCGCAGGCCGTGGCTGTAGGTGCTCTCGGCGGTGCCGTCGCTGATCGAGACCACGTTGGCCAGGCGCTGCTTGGCCAGAACCTCGAGCGCTTCCATGAACTCAGGCGGCGCGACCTGGCTGGCGGCGTCGTCGGTGATCTCGCTGTCCGGCGGTGCGACGACGATCAGGATCTTCGCGTACGGCGCCATGAGGTGGACCGACGCCACGTCAAGTTCGAGTTCGCCGGCCCAGCCATCGCAGGAGCCGTAGTTCTGCAGCTTGACCATGCCGGGCGGGCATTTCTTCGGCAGCTTGTGCAGGCCCGTCGGGTAGATGGTCTTGAACTGCGCCTTAGGCAGGCCCAGTTGCTGGTCGAAGCCGGCCATGATCTGGCCGATTTTCGGGTCGTTCCAGCCCTCCATCACCGCGACGGTCGTGCCGGTGCCGTCGATGCCCTGCTTCCACAGGTCGCCGACCTGGTAGTCGAAGACGTCCTGGGCACTTGGAGTGAACTGGCTGAGGTTGGCGAAATTCTTGTGCATCAGCTTCAGCGCCGCTGTGAGTACCTTGATGCGCTGAGCCTTGCTCGGGCCCGAACTAGCTGTGTCGGTTCTGATGGACGCGGCCTGCGATTTCGCCGTGTGGCTGAACGGCAAAGGGACCGCCATGGCCAGCACGACGGTCAGCCCGAGTAGCCCGTTCTGCCACTTCGGACGCCCGCCTGGTCTGCTCATGAATACCTCCTTAATTCCAGCATCAAGCGACGTTGTGGACGGTCTCGCATCCGTACGGCAACGATCCGGAAACGGAGGTTCAGGAATTAGCGACCTTTAAGTCACCGATGAATAGTGGCAGCGAACGCGGGCCCCGGATCTGGCCGGTCGACCACACGACGGACTCGGCTTCGTGGTCCGGGTCGGCCAGGCGGAATTCGGGGATTCGCTCGAGCCAGACTTCCAGGGCCACCCGGAGCTCCATCCTGGCCAGGTGTGATCCGACGCAGCGGTGGATGCCGAGGCCGAAGGCGGCGTGCCGGTTGACCTCCCGGTCGATGACGATCTGGTCGGCCCGGTCGAAGTGGGCGGGGTCGCGGTTGGCGGCCGGGAACGACAGCAAGATCCAGTCCTCGGCCTTCATGTCGACGCCGTTCCACTCCATGTCGTCCTTGACCAGACGCGCCATCGTGACCGGGGCGAAGGCGCGGAGGAATTCCTCCATCGCGGTCGGCAGCAGCTCCGGGTTGGCGACCAGGCGCTGGCGGTCGGCCGGGGTCTTGGCCAGGTGCCACAAAGACGCGCCGATCGCGCTCCACGTCGTGTCGATGCCGGCGATCAGCAGCAACGCCATCGTGCCCACGACGTGCGAGGCTTCGAGTTTGCGGCCGTAGAGTTCGGCGTTGATCAGGTAGGTCGTCAGGTCATCGCGCGGGTGGTCCAGGTGGTCGTGCACCTGGGTCATGAGGTAGTCGAAGAGCGCGTTGACCCGGGAGATGCGTTCGTCCGGCGGCAGGTTAACGCCTTCGAGGACGCTCGCGACGAACTCGGCGAATTGCGGTCCGTCCTCGGGAGGGAAGCCGAGCATGTCGGCGATCACGCGCATGGGGATGTGCTGGGCGTATTCGGCGGCGGCGTCGGCGATGTAGCCGTCTTGGCCGCCTTGGCTGCCTTGGCCGGTTTGGCCGGCTCGGGCCTCGAAGGCGTCGATCAGGGAATGGCAGAACGCGCGGGTGGACGGCTCCTGCCGCGAGATCGCGGTCTTGGTGAAGGCCGGGAGCAGCAGTTTGCGGGCGTCGTGGTGGAACGGCGGGTCTGAGGAGATGGGCGGCGATCCGCCTACCGGCGCCAGGTCGAGTGGCGGCCTGACGTTGCCCATGATGATGGCGCGCGAGGAGAAGCGGTCGGTGTCGTAGGCGATGGCCGCGACATCGGAGTAGCGAAGGGGCAGCCAGCCGCCGCCGAACCGGTCGGTGTGCGCGATCGGACAGCGCTGGCGCAGGTCATCTTGGATCGGGTAGGGGTCGGCGGCCCATTCTGGTTCCAGATGCGAGAAGTCGGTGGCCCAGTCCGAGACCGGGCCGACGACGATCTCGCTGCGGACCGCGCCGGGCTCATCCTCGCCATCGACCTCGGGGACGCCACGGGGGAAGCGCTCGTCGTAGGTCATCTCAGTTCTCCTCGGTCCCTTCCGGTCTCTTCAGGACTCCTGAAGGAGGTCGATCGCTCGCTCGGGGCAGTTGGCGACGGCGAGGCGCGCGTCGCGCTCGTTGTCGGCGGAGACCGTGCCGTCGCCGAGTACCTTGCCGAAGCCCTCGTCGTCGTCGCCGAAGAGCGCCGGGACGAGGTCGTAGCAGCGGCCATGGCCCTGGCACCGCTCGGGGTCGATCTGCAATCTCATTGGGCTGCCCCTGGGTTGTCGGCGGGCTCCTGGTTGGGCCGTCTTGGCTGATTCGGCTGCCCTGGTCGCTTCGGCGGCTTCGGATCGGTGGGGGCCAGGCCGGCGATGACGCGGGTGAGCAGGGCGAACCAGCCGGTCTCGTCGACCGCGTGCAGGTCGGAGGTCACCAGGCCGCTGCCCATCGACAGCAGCAGGCAGAAGTGGGCCAGCGCGCCGGGGTGCAGGGCCGGGTCGAGCTCACCGGCTGACTGGGCAAGCTCGATCAGGCCGGCCAGCCAGTCGGCCCGCTCGCCGACATAGTCGCGCATCGGGCTGGCCACGTCCTGGTCGCGTCGGGCTGCGACGAGCGCCTCGATGACCAGGTAACCGGGTTGGTCGCGCGGCTCCAGGAGGCCCTGGCCTATATGGAGGAGGATCTCGGTGACTGAGCGTTCTGGGTCGGCGGCGAGCATCTCGGAGAGCAACCGTCGGCCGTGCGTGTGCAACGCGGCAACCAGCAACTCCGCCTTCGATCCGAAGTGGGCGTACAGGGCGCCGTTCGAGACCCCCGCCGCGCTGGCGATGTCAGCGACGCGCGTGCCGTCGTAGCCGCGGTCGGCGAAGACCTCGGCGGCCGCCTGCAGCAAGCGCGCGCGGGTCTGAGTAGCGGCAACTCCGGCAATCCGGCCCATGGCGGAATTAAATAAACGTTTATCTAATTCGTCAAGACCCAGGTGACCTGGTCCGGGTTGGTGGTGGTACCTGGAGCCAGCCCTGGCCCGGCGTCCGGGTCGGGCTACCTGGAGCCAGCCCTGGCCGTCCGGGTCGGGGTACCTGGAGCCAGCCCTGGGTCGGGTTTGACGTCGCCCCAAGGTTCCGGCCAGTGCGCCGAGGGCCCAGGAAAGCGCCCGCGTCACTCCGCCGACACTCACTTAGCCCTGGTTACGCGCACTTAGCCCTGATTAGCGACGAAAAATGTCCAGTTGATCCCGGTTCGTTTATCGCTAAACAGGGCTATGTCGTCGCAGCCAGGTATAAGTGATCGGCAACCAGGGCTAAGTGCAAGCCGGTTGTGTGGACTCTGTGGTGGATGGGACTAGAGGTGTCTTGGAGCTGCCGGGCGAGGCGGCCTCAGATTCGGGCCGAGCGACGAATCCGGTCGACGGAATGGTCGCAGAACTGAGTTGGCGCGCTGACCGTACCCTTATCGGCGGTCAGCCGGCTGCGACCGCCTGTCGGCCGCTGGTGCCGGAGCCGGGACCTGTGCCGGTACGGCGGGCTGATCCTTGTCGGCCTCGTCCTGCCCGGTCTGGGTGGCGCGGAGGATCTTGGAGCGGCTGAGCAGGAAGACGCCGGCGGCCACGGCAGCGGCCGGCAGCACGGTCAGGCCGAGTACCGCGCCGTGCCTGACCGTCTCGCCGAACACGAGGATGCCCCACGCCGTGGACACCATCGGGTCGATCAGCGTGATGCCGGGTTGCGAGGCGGCCAGAGGCCCGGCCTGATAGGCGTTCTCCAGCAGGAACGCCGCCCCGACCCCGGCGATCGCGCAGGCGTAGAACTGCCAGGTGGTGAACACCGCGACGATGCCGCCGGTGTTGAACGCGTCCGCCATTCCCTTCGTGTAGGCAGCGGTCAGGCCGTAGGCGAGCCCGGACGCGACGCCTAGCAGGCTGGCCCGGATGGCGGGCTTGGAGTGCCTCCTGGCGGCCAGGAACAGCGCGATGATCGCGACGACGTTGGCCCCCGACATCGTGATCCACAAGATCGGAGCGATGTGCCTGGCGGTGCCGGGCTGCGGGTCGAGCAGCGCGAGCAGGCCGATGACCCCGGCGGTCATCGCCGCGATCGCGATCCACTCACGGGCATCGAGCGGGGCGCGCAGCAGCAGCGCACCGCCGATGATTGTCATCGGCAGCTCGAGCACGACGACGAGCTGGACCGAGGCCAGCTGGCCGGTGCCGAGCGCGGCCGCCGCCAGGGCGAACGAGATGATCATCATCCCGACCGCAGCCAGCCAGACCTTGCGGTGCATCAGGTCGGTGATCAGCTTCAGCTTGAACTCGGCCTGGTCCGGTTCTTCTTTCGCGGCCTTACGGTTCAAGACGTTGCCGGTCGCGTTGACCAGGCCTGCCAGGAAAGCGAGGAAGTAACTCACCATGGTTGCTTAACGTAATCAGCCGACTGCTCACGGTTGCACTCAGCCCGGGCCTGTGACCGGTTCGGGCTGAGCGCCGGCACCTCCGCTAGGCCGCCGCCGCCGGAAGAGCCACCTCGGTCAGCCGCTCCGCTTCGGCCCAGAGCCGAGCCGCCGCCGAGGCATCCAGCGCCCGTCGCGGCGGCCGCACCCTGGTCGAGGCGCCGAACAGCCCTACGAACCCCTTCGGCCCGTAGTACCCGCCGTTCACCGCATCCGGGCTGGTCGCCGCGTACAACAACGGCTCGGTCCCGATGACGACGGACTGCCCGAACCACCGCCCCATCGACTCGAACCCGAACGCGCTCGGCCGGTTCCGCCCCAGGCTCGGCCCGGCGTTCAGCAGGTTCGTCTTCGTGTACCCCGGATGCGCGGCCGTGCTGAGCAGATTCCAGCCGCGCTCGTCGGCGACCGCCGCCAGGTGCTGGCTCAGCATGAGATCGGCCAGCTTGGACTGGGAGTAGCAACCCATCGGCCGGTAGCGCAGTCGCCCCCATTGCAGGTCATCGAGACGGATCTGGCCGAACTCGGCCGCCTTGCTGCTCATCATCACAATCCGCGGCGCGGGCGCGGCAAGCACCAGCGGCAGCAGCCTGATCGTCAGCGCGAACGGCCCCAGGTAGTTGGTGCCGAACTGGAGCTCGAATCCGTCCGCGGTCACCATCCGCGTCGGCGGCGCCATCACCCCGGCGTTGTTGACCAGCACGTCGACCGGCCGCCCGTCGGCGATCAGCCCGTCCGCGAACGAGGCCACCGACGCCAGATCGGCCAGGTCGAGCCGACGCACCTCCAGTTCGGCCTTCGGATGCTCGGCCAGGATTTCCTCCTTGGCCTGGTCGCCCTTCGCGACCGTACGCACGGCCAGGATGACCCGCGCCCCGGCCCCGGCCAGCTTCCTGGCCGCCTCTTTTCCGGTCCCGCTGTTCGCGCCGGTGACAACAATCAGCTTGCCGGCCTGGCTCGGCACCGTGTACATCGACCAACTCCAAGGGGTTAGCGCGCCAGCCGCGCCGACTCCTCTCGCGCCCACAGGCCGGTCAGGCCGCGAAGATGAGCGATGAACTGGTCGTGCTCGGCGGGCGGATAGACCGACCTGACCGTCTCGATCAGCAGCTCGTCGAATTGCGGACCGGCGACGTAGTCGAGAACTACCTGATCTAGGCGGTCCAGGCAACTCGCCCAGAAGTTCCCATATCGCTCGGTCTCGAAGTAAGCGTCAGCTAGCTCGCGGTAGGCGGCCAGCTTGTCGCCGTATGAAGTCCCAGGCGAGTCGGCGATCTCGAAATAACGATCGGTTTCCAGGTCGATCCGGCCCCTGCGCCCGGTGGCCAGCACGAACACCGCCCATTTGACCAGAGCCTTCATGGCCCAAGGAAAGTAATAGTGCAGGCTCGTCAAAGCCACGTCCGGGCAGGCGTTCGCGTAGTCGATCGGATAGACCTCGGCGCCCTTGACCAGCGTTTCGCAGGAGTTGAACTCCCACCGGAAGAACGCGTTGACCAGCCGCCCGATCGTCACCACCTCGGTCCCGGTATCGGCCGGCAGGAACGAGTGATCCACCGCGTACCTGGCGTGCATCGGCTGATCGGGCTGGAACCGCATCACCATCGTCTCGGCACCGATCGACAGCGACCGGGCGAACACGTCGTACCCGTCCACCGCCTTCTGCAGGTGCATGAGCATCTCGCCGCTCGCGTCGTAGGCCGCGTGCAGCTCGGCCGGGTTGCGAATCCGCGACACCCCGCGCCAGGCACCGCCGTCGTACGGCTTCATGAACAGCGGATAGCCGATCTGCTCCGCGACGGCGTCCAGGTCGAACGCCTTGTTGTACTTGGCCGACGTGTAGGCGTACCTGGCGTTGTCGAGCGGGTTCTTGTACGGCACCAGCACTGTGTCTGGCACCTTGAGCCCGAGCCTGATCATCGCGCAGTACGCGGCGTGCTTCTCCATCGACTGGAACGTGAACGGACTGTTGAGCAGGTACACGCTGTCCATCAGCGCGACCTTCTTCAGCCACTCCCTGGGGTGGTAGTACCAGTAGGCGAGCCGGTCGATCACCAGCCCGTACCGAGGATGGTCGCGCAGGTCGAACGGCTCGATGGTGATCCGTTCGCACTCGAACTCGTGCTTCGTGCCGCCGGGCCCGTCCACCGGCCCGAGCCGGCGCAAGATCTCCCCGAACGCTCGCGGCCAGTCTTCCTCGGTCCCGAGCAGCAACCCGATCAGGTGCCTGTCGACGGACAACGGTGGCTCCTTCCGCAGCGCTAGCTAATCGGCTGCAGCTCAGAAAAATCGGGGCATATGGTGTGCGAACTGCGCTCTCCAGGACGGCCAGTCATGAGGTACGTCGTATCCCCACAAGTCCAGTTCATGCCTGATCTGCTTCTCGGAGAGCAGCGCGGCGAACTGCCTGGTGCTCGGCAGCGAGCCGGTGCTGTCTTCCCACATCCCCTGTCCGCAGACCAGCAGCAGGCTTACCTGGCTCCGCAGCCAGGCCAGGTGATCGCCGCTCAGGTGCCCGATGTAGTCGATCGGGTTGTTGAAGTACGCCGCGTCGCCGCGTTCGCCCCATCCGTTCCACGATGACGGGTCATAGTTCCCCGAGAAGCACAGCGCCAGCGGGAACAGGTCGGCCCGCTTGAGCGCGAAGTTCGCAGCGTGAAACGCCCCCAGGCTGCAGCCGGCCGTCGCGAACTCGAGGTCGCCGGCCTCACCGCAGTCGTGCCGGATCCACGGCACCACCTGGTCGATGATCCAGGATTCATACTCGCCGTGCCTGCGCGCGCGTTCCTCAAGCGGCACGGACGAGTTCGACCAGGAAGCCTGGTCATAGCTGTCGACGCAGTAGATCTTCAGGCGGCCGGCGTCGATGAGGGGAGCGACGGCGGAGACCATGCCGTTGCTTTCAAAATCAAAGGCTTTACCCCTTTCAGAGGGAAAAACTAGCAATGGTTTTCCCCAATGCCCATATCGGATTACCGTGCCAGCCGACCCGATGGCATCCGACCACAGCTCGGTCACCTCGCGATTCACGGACACACCTGCCACATCAACGCGGTCAGGTGCGGATCGAGCGCGTCCCGCCAGGCTGTGTAGTTGTGCACGTCCGGTACCTCCTGAAGGCTGGCCGGGTAGCCGCGGGCTTGAAGCGTCTGCTCCATCAGCCGGTTGTTCGCTACGTTCTCCTCGATCACGCCGCAGGTCAGCACCACCGGGATCGGGCGGCCAGGCAGATTGCCCCGGTGGACGCCGGTCACGAACCGGACGATCCTCTTGTAGCCAGGAAATCGCCGCTCGTGCTCGTCGTAGCGCGGACTGAAGAAACTCGACGACTGCAAGAACAGCGCGTCGAACGAATCCGCGTACCGGCAGTGCTCGTGCAGCATGGCCAGTCCGCCGAGGCTGGCGCCCATCCCGATCCTGGCCTTGCTGGCGACCCGGCCCGTAATCGCGGGGATGACCGCCTGCCGCAACGCGCGAGCGTAGGCCGGGTTGGCCGAGTACCAGTCGTCGCGCGAGCCCGGGCTGAGCAGCGCGGCCCGCAGCCGGGGCAGCCACTCGCCGGTCACTCCGGCCGCCAGGTACCTGGTGAGGCCGGCCAGCGAGTCGAACTCGGGCCCGTCGTGCACGACCAGCAGCGGCAGCGGCTCGTCCGGCGGCGCCCCGGCCGGCGACCAGATCCGCACCGCGAGCGCCGCCGCGCCGAGCCCGCGAACGGGCACCTCTAGATCCTCGCTGTCGCCGGCCTCAGCGCCGGAAGCCAGCCAAGCCGGAGGATTGTAGGACGCGAACTCGAGCACGCTCTTCGGCCCGAACGCGCCGTCCACCTGGTTCGGGTTGCCGGCGTCAAGCACGGTCTCCGTCCCGCCATCGCCGTGCCGCAACTCGAACAAATACTCCATCCGGCTGACCGGCGGCCGGTCGATGGTCAGCGTCCAGGCACCATCGGTGTAGGAGAAATCGAGCCGATCGCCGGGAATCCGCACGTCCTGGAACAGGCGCACGCCGAGCAGGTTGCGATCCGGATCAGGTACCCGGAAACTCGCCACCCCAGATTCGGCGCTCACCCCGACATATTGCCTGCCTACGGGGGAGATGACAACGTCAGAACGTACGTGCCACTGTGTAGGCCGGGAGGGCACCATGGGCCGTGATATTCAGGCGATGACCTTCGGCGGCGAAGACCGGCGCAAGTATCGCGAAAAGGTCAGGCGATCGCTGGACGTGCTCGCCCAGATGCTGCGCGAGCGGGTGTTCGAGGGCGAGATCTCGATGGTCGGCCAGGAGATCGAGCTCAACCTGGTCGACGAACGCGGTGCGCCGCACATGCGCAACGCCACGGTGCTCGACGCGATCGCCGATCCGGACTGGTCGACCGAGGTCGGCCAGTTCAACCTGGAGATCAACGTGCCGCCGCGGAAGCTGGAAGGCGAGGCGCTCTCCGGGCTCGAAACCGACATCCGGGCCAGTCTCAACGGCGCCGACGCGAAGGCCCGCGGCACCGGCAGCCGCCTGGTCATGGTGGGCATCTTGCCGACGCTTCAGAAGGAAGACGTGCACGAAGGCGCGATGTCGGCCAATGCCAGGTACAAGGTGCTCAACGAGCAGGTCTTCGCCGCCCGGGGCGAGGACATGCGGATCGAGATCGACGGCCCTGAGCCGCTGCTTACCCACGCCGACAGCATCACGCCCGAGGCCGCCTGCACCAGCGTCCAGTTGCACACTCAGGTCAGCCCTGAGCTGTTCGCGAACTACTGGAACGCGGCCCAGGCGATCGCCGGCGTCCAGGTCGCGCTGGCCGCGAACTCGCCGTTCCTGTTCGGCAGCCGGTTGTGGGCCGAGACCAGGATCACGCTGTTCGAGCAGTCCACCGACACCCGGCCAGAGGAACTGAAGCAGCAGGGCGTCCGTCCGCGGGTGTGGTTCGGCGAGCGCTGGATCACCTCCGTCTTCGACCTGTTCGAGGAGAACATCCAGTACTTCCCGGCGCTGCTGCCCATCTGCGAGGACGAGGACCCGCAGGTCGCGTTCGACGGAGGGGCGTGTCCCGAACTCGCCGAGATGTGCCTGCACAATGGCACGATCTACCGGTGGAACCGGCCCGTCTACGCGGTCGTCGACGGCAAGCCGCACGTACGGGTCGAGAACCGCGTGCTCCCGGCCGGGCCTTCGGTCGCCGACATCATGGCCAACGCTGCTTTCTACTACGGGCTTGTCCGGAACCTGGCCGAAGCCGAGCGCCCGATCTGGAGCCAGCTGTCGTTCGCGACGGCGGCCGAGAACCTGCACGCGGCCGCGCGGCACGGACTGGATTCGCACCTGTACTGGCCCGGCCTCGGCGAGGCCCCGGCGGCCGAGCTCATCTTGCGCCGGCTGCTGCCGCTCGCCCGGTCCGGGCTCGCTGGCTGGGGGGTCAGCCAGGCCGACGCCGACCGCCTGCTCGGCATCGTCGAGCAGCGGTGCCTGACCGGCCAGACCGGAGCGGCCTGGCAGACCTCGACGGTCGCCGCCCTGGAGCGGCGCGGCCTGGACCGGATAAAGGCCCTGCGGCAGATGACCCAGCTCTACATCGACCACATGCACGCCAACAGTCCCGTTCACACCTGGCCGGTGCCTTAGCCCGGGGTTGCCTCAGCCCGGGGTTGCCTCAGCCCGGGGTTGCCTCAGCCCGGGGTTGCCTCAGCCCGGGGTT
>DATNFM010000306.1:0-17771 GCA_035606435.1 Streptosporangiaceae bacterium
ACCCACCCCACCGATCCACCTAACGCAGCCCTGCGCCCGCCTCAGCCTCGGAACCTCCGGCACCCGTGAACTGCCTGACTTGTCGGCTGCCACTTCCCACCCGCTCGAACTCACTTCCCACCCGTTCGACCCCACTTCCCACCCATTCGGACTCACTTCCCCCTTGTTTGGGCTCACTTCCCCCTGGTTTCCCTGACTTCCCCATGATTGCACCGTCGTTATGTCGGTCTTAGGATGATTCGCGACGGCGCAATCATAGGGAAGTGGGCGCAACGATAGGGAAGTGCGCCCTAACCATGGGAAGTGCGCCCAAATCATGGGGAAGTCGGCACAGGGTGGGAAGTGCAGCCTGGCAGCGGCGAGCCGACTTGGGTCAGGCTCTTGGGTGGGCTTGCTGGTAGGCGGTGATCAATCGCTCGATCGACACGTGCGTGTAGATCTGGGTCGTCGAGAGCGAGGCGTGCCCCAGCAACTCCTGGACGCTGCGCAGGTCGGCTCCCCCTTCGAGCAGGTGCGTCGCCGCCGTGTGACGCAGCCCGTGCGGGCCGGTGTCCGCCGCGATGCCAGCCGCCGCGATCCTGGCGTGCACCACTCGCCGAGCGGTCCGGGGGTCGAGCCGCTTCCCCCGCGCGCCGAGGAACAGGGCAGGCCCAGAGAACGGGTTAGCTACCTGCGGCCGGCCGTCGAACCGCCACCGGTCCACTGCCCGGACCGCCGGGATGCCGACCGGCACGACCCGCTCCTTGGCGCCCTTACCGAGAACCCGAATAGTCCGACGCTCATCGTCGATGTCATCGATATCGAGGCCGCACAGCTCGCTGACCCTGATCCCGGTCGCGTAGAGGAGTTCCATGATCGCGCTGTCCCGCAACTCGATCGACTCGCCCGGCCCGCCGCTCCCCCCGCCCCGGCCCCGCCTCGCCCCGCTCCCCTCATCCGAACTCGCCCCGCCCGAACCCGGCCGGCTGCGGTCCTGCGCCGCCCCGCTCGCCCCGTCCGAAACCGCCCCGCTCCGCTCGTCCGAACCCGGCCGGCCCGAACCCGGCCCGCCGCTGCCCCCGCCACGGCCCCGCCTCGCCGCGCCCGAACCCGCCCCGTCCGGACTCGGCGCAACCGAACCCGGCCCGTCCGGACCCGACACAACCTGGCCAGATCCGCCCGAACCCGCCCTGCCCGAACCCGCCCTGCCCGAACCCGCCTCAAGGACCGCGAGCATCTCATCGGCCGCCAGGACCTCGGGGAGGTGGCGCTTGACCTTGGGAATGCCCAGATGAGCCCCAGGGTCGGCCGCTAGCCAGCCCCTCTCATGCGCGAACGCGGTGAAAGCCCGAGCCGCCGCCGCCCGCCGGGCGATGGTCGCCCGCGACTGCCCAGCTCCGTGCTGCGCAGCCAGCCAGGCTCGCAACACCGCGATGTCGATCTCGGCGACCTCATCGAGGCCGCACCGTTCCAAGTGCTCGCACAGCGACCGCACGTCGCCGACGTACGCACGGACCGTGTTCGGCGACAACCCCCGCCCAGCCGCCAGGTGTCGCTCAAACGCCACCACCGACGCCTCAAACGCGTCGCACGCCCCAGACTCGGCTAGATCAGCAGAACCCGACTCACCATCACCCACGCCCCAAGTCTCCGCCTGCCAGCGACTCCCCGCCCCCAGCCACGCCGCTCGGTCCCAAAAGCGGGCCCAGAGCCGATCAGGCAGCCTTTGCTAGGACTCCGGTCTGTGGAGGAACACCACCTCTCCTTCGCCAAGCTTTCCGCGCTCCGCGAGGAGATCGGCCAGTGCACCGACAACCGCATTTTCGTAGCGACGGTTCTGCGGGAACGCCTTAGAGGAGACCAATATCAGTCCCGCGTGCGGACGCCCGGCAAGAGGGCCACTGGCCGCCAGCGGAACGAAGTCCTTGATATTCGCGGTAACAAGGGCACGTCCGTCCGCTGTGGCCCTGGCGAGGATCTCGTCATCCGGCATTGAGACCAGTTCAGGGCTGGCGACCACTGAGCGAACGTCATGTCCCATCGCTCGCAGCCGGGAGGCGATGGCATCGGAGAACATCTCATCCAGAAGTAATGGGCCGCTCACGGCTTACCCGCGAGCAAGTCGCGTTCGCGGCGCCAGGCTTCCTCGGCTGCTTCTTCAGCGGCGTCGGCAGCGGCAATCTCGGCGTCGACCTCCTTCGGGTAGCAAGCCCAGTATCGGATCGCTATCTCGAGCGATCCGACCTGGATTCCTGCATTGCTAGCGACCAGTTCAAGCAAGTGATCGCCAAGAAGCTCAGGGTCTGCGGCCTTGGCCGATTTGATCGCGCGGATGATCTCCCAGATATCAGGCCCCGCCGCTAGCCCAGCGCGCCGCCCGGTTGGGCCTGGCCGGAACACGATCCCTCGGTGCTCACTCATCCGAAGCGACTCGTCGACCAGCCGATTGGCCGCCGACGACAGCGACAGGCCTGGATTGGCCGCAACAAACGCCGCCAGCCGGACTGCCACGTCGGCATCGAATCTCACGGGAGTCGGCATGCGCTTGCTCATGACTCTATTGTAGTCAGTGAGAGTCACTTGTAGTCACCTCGTTTCCTTAGCGAGCCTTCTGGTGCGCCAGCCTTTCTCGCAGCGCTCTACGTAACCCGAAGCAGCCAGCAGGCCCAGGCAGCGCATCGCGGTGTCGAGATCTACTCCGGCCAGCGTGGCGATGGTCGCCTCGCCGCGCCCGGCCCGCCCGCTCATGCACCGCAGGACCGACGCCGTCACCGGGTCGAGCAAATCGGAGGGCACGGCCGGGCCGCCGGCAACCTCGCCCGCCGACTCGCCGAGCGGCGCGATCAGCTCGACGACGTCGGCGGCGCTCGTCACGCAGGTGGCTCCCCAGTCCCTGATCAGCTCGTGGCAGCCGGCCGACTGGAGCGAGGTGATCGGACCAGGCACGGCCATGACCGGGCGGTTCAGCTCGTAGGCGTGCCTGGCCGTGTTCAGCGCGCCGCTGCGAAGGGCTGCCTCGACTACGACGGTGCCCCGGCTCAGCGCGGCGATCAGGCGGTTCCTGACCAGGAAACCTGGTCGGTTCGGTGCCTGGTCGGGCGGGCTCTCGCTGACCATCACGCCGGTTTCGCTGATCGTGGCGAACAGCTCGGTGTGGCCCTTCGGGTAGCCGAAGCTGAGCCCGCCCGCGAGCACCGCGATCGTCGATCCGCCCGCCGACAGCGCGCCACGGTGGGCGCTTGCATCGATGCCGTAGGCACCGCCGGAGATCGGAGTCACGGACCGGGCCGCCAGATCGGCCGCCAGCTCCGTGGCCACCATCGATCCGTAGGCGGTCGCCGCGCGCGAGCCGACCACGGCCGCCGATCTCAGGCAGGCGAACCGGAGGTCGCCCGCACCGCGCAGCCACAGCACCAGCGGCCGGCCGTCACCGAGCTCATCGAGCTGACTTGGCCACTCCGGCTCGTCCGGGCAGACCAGCCTCAGGCCAAGCCGCTGCCAGGCGTCGAGTCGCGTTAGCGAAGGCAGCTGGCCGATCCGCGAACGCATCCGCTCGATGACCCGACCGACGGTCGACGCGCGGACCGCGCCAGCGCCAACACCCGCACCCGCACCAGCACCAGCACCAGCACCAGCACCAGCACCAGTCTGATCGCCGTTCGCAAGCGGATCGAGGTCGATCAGGCCCAGGTCAGCCCCGGTCAGAACGACCCGCAAGAACTCGACCGAGCTGACAAGCCGCAGCAGCGCACCGAGTACCTGGTCGCCTGGGTCGGCCAGGAAGCTGAGTGCGATCCTGGCGCAGCGCTCGTCAGAGCACCAGGCCTGGTCGACCTGCGCGGCCATCACAGCGGCGTCCCTGACCAGAGCCCGAGCGCGTAGCCGACCTCGTTGATCCCGGGCCGGTCGATGCCGGCCAGGTCGGCCAGCGTCCAGGACAGCCTGATCACCCGGTCGGCGCCCCGGGCGCTGATCCGGCCGAGATCCATGGCCCGCTCGAGCGGCGCCAACGCGGCCCTCGCCGGAGCGAACTTCTTGCGCAGCTCGCTGCCGGGAACCTGGGCGTTCAGCTGCCAGGGGGTATCGGCCAGCCGCTCGGCGGCTCGTTCCCTGGCGCGGGCGACCCGGGCCGCGACCGTTGCGCTGGATTCGGTGAACGCCCGGTCACTGAGCAGCTCCCTGCGGCTGACCGGGAGGAACTCGATCTTCGCGTCGACCCGGTCGAGCAGCGGGCCGGACAGCCGGGCCAGGTAGCGGCGCTTGGCCAGCGGCGTGCAACTGCACGCCGCTCCGGTCGTCCGCGCGCTCGCGCACGGGCACGGATTGGCCGCGAGGATCAGCGTGAACCGGGCCGGGAACCGCGCGGTCACCCCAGCCCTGGCGATCACCACCTCGCCCGACTCCAGCGGCTGACGCAGCCCGTCGAGCACGTCGCGCCCGAATTCCGGAGCCTCATCCAGGAACAGGCATCCGCGATGCGCGAGCGATGCCGCACCAGGCCTGATCACGCCGCTGCCTCCGCCTACGATCGCGGCCCTGGTCGCGGTGTGGTGCGGTGCGCAGAACGGCGGGTCGACGATCAGCGGCGTCCCGGCCGGGAGCGTCCCGGCGACCGAATGAATCGAGGTCACCTCTAGCGCGGCCGCCGGATCGAGCCTGGGCAGGATCGTCGGTATCCGCTCGGCCAGCATGGTCTTGCCGACCCCGGGCGGTCCGAGCAGCATCAGGTGGTGGCCGCCGGCCGCGCAGATCTCGGCGGCCCGCCTGGCGACCGGCTGCCCGACCAGGTCGGCGAGGTCTTTCACGGCCTCGCGCCGGCCGCCCTTGGGCTGGCCAACGCCGGCAGGCGACACCCCAGCCGGAAGGTCACCGATGACATAGTCCTCGTGCCCTGCCTCGATGACCCGCACGGTCGGATCGTCGGAGGGCATGCCAACCCTCAGCCAGGCGGTGAGCATGGCCAGCCGGGGCGCGGCGATCACCCGCAGTTCAGGAATCAGGGCCGCCTCGGCCGCGTTCTCGGGCGCCACGACCACGGAGGAGAACCCAGCGGCAGCCGCCGCCGCAGCCGCCGGCAGCACTCCGGGCACCGGCCTGATCCGGCCGTCCAGCCCGAGCTCGCCGATGAGCACAAGCCCATCCAGGCTGGCCTCGGGAATCGCCTCGGAGGCGGCGAGAATCGCCAGGGCGATGCCCAAGTCGAAGCCGCTGCCTCGCTTGGGCAGGCTGGCCGGCGACAGGCCGACGGTGATCCTGCGGCTGGGCCAGCTCTCGCCGCTGTTGACGATCGCCGCCCTGATCCGGTCGCGGGCCTCCCGCAACGCGGTGTCTGGCAGCCCGACCAGCAGCAGCGTGACCAGGCCATTTTCGATGTCGGCCTCGATCTCCACGGGATGGCCCTGCACCCCGACGAGCGCGATGGCATGTGCGCGGGCTAGTCCCATCTATCCCACCCCGCGAACGTGCTCGATCGTGAACTCCCCGGCGCCGGACTTCAGCACGCCGATCACGTCGACGCGCAACTCGTCGAAGGTGACCGGATGCGAAATCACCCAGCGCACGGCCAGCCGCCGCAGCCGCCGGATCTTCTGCCTGGTAACCGCCTCGATCGGCAGGCCGTACTGAACCCCGGATCTGGTCTTTACCTCGCACACCACGAGCACGCGGTGCTCGGCGGCGACGATGTCGATCTCGCCTTCGGCGCACCGGTAGTTCCGGTCGAGCACCCGGAACCCGGCACCTAACAGGTATTCAGAAGCCAGTTGCTCGCCACGCTGGCCGAGAACGTCCTTGGGATGCAAGCGGCATCACCTCCGGCTTCGAGCCTGCCGAAGGATCGCGGAACGAGCGGGACGAGATCAGCCGCTGTGGACAAAGCCAAACCGCACCGGGCGGCGGCCGCGCCCTGTGGAGGAGGCCCGGGCTGAGCCCGGGCTGAGCCCGGCCTGCGCCAGCTAGGCAACGAGGCCGCGCAATGCGTTTCGCCAAAAAAGCTTGTCCGTGATCAATCTGCCCGCCGACCCGACTCAAGCAGCCGGCGCAACGCGGCCGCCTCAGACTCCCTGAGATTGTGATCATGGAGCCGGCGCTCAGCCATCGCCGGAATCCATTCCGGCGCCAGCCGGGGCGCGGAAGCGAGGAACCGCCGGGCAAACCACCTCTGGCCAGCCATGCCGACAGCCCGCTGCAGCAGCGGCCCCGGCACCTCCGAGGTCACCACGATCACCCAGGTGAGCGCGAGGTCGGCCGGCGCCGGCCCGCGTACGGCACCCTCCCAGTCGATCACCTGGGGCCCGTCCTCGGTCAGGATGACGTTGTCGGGGTGCAGGTCCCGGTGCAGCAGCGCGTCACCGTCGCCGAACGGAGTGTCCTGCCAGCTCAACGCGGGCACGGCGTGGACCTGGTCATGAAGCTGCGCCAGCAGGCGGGCCTGCCGCCCCATCGTCCAGGGCTGGCGGGCCAATGCCTGCAGCATGGTGGGCCCCACGACGTACTCCATGACGAGGTCAGGACCGCTCGCGTCGAAGACCTCAGGCACGGGAGCGCCGTGGGCGCGCGCATGCGTCATGACCTCGGCCTCGCGATCGGTCGCCAGGGCGGCGTCGCGGTAGCGCCGCAGCACCCGGCCGCCGCCGAGGTCATAGACGTCCGCGTTCCGACCTTGGCCAACCAGCCGCCCTGTGGTCGGGCGGGCGTTCACTGGGCACCCCGCTGTCGCGGCGGCACGGCCCGGAACAGGGCGGTCGCGTTCTTCGGATCGCCCCGCCGAGGATCGATCCGGTAGGTGTCATCCGGCAGCAGTTCCCTGGCCTCCGCCGCCCACGCGGCGGTCGCCTCGGCCATCCGCAGCGCGAACAGCGCGACCACCCGGGCGTAGACGGCCTCCGGATCGGCACTCAGCAACTCGACGAACGCGGTGTATTCATCGGCGTCCCGTTCCGCGTCGGCCCGCACCCCGTCAAGAAGATCGACTGTCGCCTTCGGTGATCTTCGATGACCAAAGAACATTTTGAGCAAAAATTGCGCCCTGAGCTGCGGCTCCCCGAGGTCGGCGTGGTCCAGCCACTCATCGAGGGCGTTCTCGCCCGCCTCGGTGAGACGGAAGATTTTCTTGTCCGGCAGCCGGTCCTGAGCCACCTCCGCCCCCTCGATCAGGCCGGCGGGCTCCAGCTTGGCCAGTTCGGCGTAGACCTGGCTCTTGGAAATCGGCCAGAACCGGCTCACCGACCGATCGACCGCGCTGAAGAGGTCATAGCCCGACATCGGCGCGATCGACAGCAGTCCCAGGATCGCGTTCGACGTCACAGAAAGCCGTGTGCTCATACCCCGAGACTATAGTCCATTCTGGACTAGGTCAAAATGCACTAGTCCAGCGTGGACTATGATTCTTCCGGGAGCTGCAGGTCGCTCTTAGCGAGCTCTTCGATGTTGACGTCCTTGAACGTCACGACCCTGACGTTCTTCACGAACCGGGCCGGGCGGTACATGTCCCAGACCCAGGCATCGTGCATGGTGACCTCAAAGAACACCTCGCCGTTGTCAGCGGTCCTTACCTTGAGATCCACGTCGTTGGTCAGGTAGAACCGGCGCTCGGTCTCGACCACATGTGTGAACAGACCGACTACATCGCGATACTCGCGGTAGAGCTGCAACTCCATCTCGGTCTCATACTTCTCAAGGTCCTCCGCGCTCATGTTCTCCCCTTCGATGAGGCAGGCGCGTGGGCGAGCAGGCCAGGCCCGCCAACGGGCACGGTGGCCGTCGAACCCGCGATCAACTCCACGATAGGACCCTCACGCCCGGAGTCCAGAGCCGAACCGGCTAGGACCCTATCGTTACTCTCCCACGACTGCCCCTCATCGTCTTGCGCTACGTCGTCGTGGCGAGCCTCGCCGTCGAGCGCTAGCTCATCCAGGACCAGTGCGTCCTCTTCAGGCAGGACGAGCGCGTCCTCTTCAGCCAGGGCGAGCGCGTCCTCCAGCCTTCTCGAAACGTTGACGAACGAGCGGCGATGCACCGGGCTCGGGCCATGCAGGTCGAGCGCCGCCATGTGGCTTGGCGTCGAGTAGCCCTTATGCCGGGAGAACCCGTACTCGGGGTACTCATGGTGCAGTCCGGACATGATCCGGTCCCTGGTCACCTTGGCCACGATAGAGGCGGCGGCGACGCAGACAGCGACCTGATCGCCCTTCCACATGGCCAGCGCGGGCACGGCCAGTCCCGGCACGGCGAAGCCGTCGGTGAGCACGTAGCCAGGAGCGGCCGAAAGCCCGGCTAGCGCCTGGCGCATGCCGGCGACGTTGCAGACGTGCAGGCCGCGCCGGTCGATCTCACCGGGACCGATGATCACCGCGTTCCAGGCCAGCGCGCGTTTGGTGATATGCGCGTACGCCTCTTCCCTGGCCTTGGCGGTGAGCAGCTTGGAGTCGGCCACCTGCGCCCAGCGCGCACCATCGAGCCGGTCCAGCACGACCGCGGCCACCACCAGCGGGCCGGCGCACGCCCCGCGACCAGCCTCGTCAATTCCGGCCACCGGCCCGAATCCGGCCCGGGCGAGCACCCGCTCGTACCCGGTCAGGCCGTTGCCTTTCCTGGGCGTGTAGCCCAAGGGCCGCTCAACCGGCGGAAGCGCCGCCTTGAGAACTCGAGCGGTGCCAGCCCGGGGGGACGACCCCACGGAACCCACCGCAGGCTTCGCCCGCTTCTTCCCCGCCCGAGTCTTGCCGGCCGTGGTCTTCACCCCTGCTGCGGCCTGCTGACCGACCGGTTGCGTCGCCGCGCCCGGAGCCTTTGCCGAAGCCAGCGCTCGGCCACCGTCAGCGGCACCGCTCCAGCCAAGCCGATCCCGAGCGGAAGGTAAGGCGCATGAGGCTTGATGGGCAGGCCGCCCGACTGGGCCACAACCGCCGGGGCCAGTGCCGCGGGCGAGGCTCGCCCGCCATCGGCCTTCACCAGTTTGGGCTGCTCAAAAGTCGACGGAATCGGCAAGATCCTGAATCTGCTGGGCGGCCAGACGATCATGAATGCCCGGCCGATTACCTTGTTCTCAGGGATCGTTCCGTTCCGGTCATAGGAGACGCACGTCACCTCGGGATCGGAGTAATTGCAGTCATGAAGGCGGGAGTCGGCCGACTCCTCCCTGTGATCCCCCATCACCCAGAGCCTGCCGGGCGGCACGATGATCTTGAACGGCTCCTGGGACGGCTTCTCTCCGGGAAATACGAACGACTTCTCCGACAGCGCGACGCCGTTGACCTTGATCTCGCCCTTGGAGTTACAGCACATCACGTGATCGCCAGGGATGCCGATGACGCGCTTGATGTAGTCCGTCTGGCCCGGTGCGGTTCCGAATAGACCCGCGATCGAGTGGAACAACGCCCCGAGCGTGTCGTCGTAAATGCGTTTCACCGGGTTGCTGGTGGTTGGCTGGTTCGCCGTCGGCGGGTCCCAGGATCCGGCGCCGTCGAACACGATGACGTCGCCCCGAGCGATCGGGCGGACGTGGTAGACGAGTTTGTTCACCAGCACCTTGTCGCCCACGAGCAGCGTGTTCATCATCGAACCGGACGGGATGTAGAACGGCTGCACCACGAACGTCTTGATCAGCAGCGCTATGGTCAGCGCGACCGCGAAAAGCACGACCATCTCGGTCAGGAAGGAAAACCGGCTGCGCGACTTCTCTTCTGGCTCGTCCTCGGCCTTGTCCTCCGAATCGGCGATGGCCTCGTCCTGCGCCGCTGCGGCTTCGGCGTTGCTGCCCGCGCTGGCGCGGCCCGCGCTGGCGCTGCCCGCCGGGATCGGACTATCGGATTGTGGCATCCGGTCAGCTCCACCTGCTCCGGTCAGCACCTCGTCGTGCGCGCGCTGATCGTCGTTCATAGTCACCATCCAGCCTAACGGCCTACCGACCGGTCAAGCGGGCCCAGCGGCGGCCAGGCAGGACAACCCCGCTGCACGGAGCCATAGAAACTTCCACAGCTTGAACGCAGAGCGCACTCGATTGCGCCTAGCGCAGCCTACCTGCCGCCCGAGCCGAACCTGACCAAGATCGCCGCCAGGCCGGCAGCGACCCGGCGGTCGGCCGAGCGGTCGGCCGAGCCGTCCGCCGAGCGGTCCGCTTAGTGGCCCGCCAGACGGAAGTCAGGATTCGCCTCAGCGGGCTGGTTCCCGGCGCTCCTTGATCCTGGCGGCCTTGCCCCGCAGGGAGCGCAGGTAGTACAGCTTGGCCCGGCGCACGTCGCCACGGGTCACGACCTCGATCTGCTCGATGGCCGGGGTGTGCACAGGGAACGTCCGCTCGACGCCGACGCCGTAGCTGATCTTCCTGACCGTGAAGGTCTCGCGGGCGCCTCCGCCCTGGCGGCGGATCACGATGCCCTGGAAAACCTGGATACGTGACCTGTTGCCTTCGGTGACCCTGACATGCACCTTCAAGGTGTCACCGGGCCGGAAAGCCGGAATGTCAGACCGGATCTGTGCCTGCTCAAGCTCGGCAATCGCGGAGTGCATCGCTCGTCCTCATTGTCATCACGCGCACGCCTGCGAACGCGCTGAAGTGGTCTGGTCGCAGCAAAGGCATGCGACGGCTGCCCATGCTTGCGAACGGCCGTTGCTGGGGGCAGCGGCTTTTAGTGTGCCACATCTTGACCACTGCCCGCGAAACCAGCCTCGGAAAGTACCTCTCGATCGTGATCGTCGATCGGGCCGGCCGCGACTTTGGCGGCCAGGTCGGGCCGGTTCCGCGCGGTCCGGCTAAGCGACTGATCCCGGCGCCAGCGCGCGATCGCGGCGTGATCCCCCGATAGCAGCACCTCGGGAACCTCGAGCCCTCGCCAGCTCCTTGGCCTGGTGTAGGCAGGCCCCTCCACCAGGTCGCTCATCGGGCCCGCGCCCGCTCCGAACGAGTCGTCAGCCACCGATTGCGTGTTGCCGAGCACGCCCGGCTTGAGGCGGCAGATCGCCTCGACCATCACCAGGACCGCCGGCTCGCCGCCTGCGAGCACGTAGTCGCCGATCGAGAGCTCGCGGGTGACCATGCGCTGGCGCGCGTCGGCCGCCACCCGGTCATCAATGCCCTCATAGCGGCCGCAGGCGAACACCAGATGCTCACAGCCAGCCAGCTCGGCCGCGATCGCCTGGTTGAACAGTGCGCCCGCCGGCGTCGGCACAATCAGCTGGGTCTGGCCGGTCGCGCCCATCGCATCCAGCGCCTCGCCCCAGGGCTCGGGCTTCATCACCATGCCCGGCCCGCCGCCGAACGGCGAATCATCGACCGTCCGGTGCACATCGTGGGTCCAGGTTCGTAGATCGTGCACGGCGACCACGATCTCTCCGCGCTGCACCGCCTTGCCGATCAACGACATCCGCAGCGGCTCAAGGTATTCAGGAAATATCGTAATAATATCGATTCGCATGATGCCTCAAGGTGGATGCGGCCCGGCCAGCAGCGTCAAACTCTCGTTACTGCAGTAGCGTCCCGGGAAGGAACTACGGTAACGGGGGATCGACGCAGCCCCAGCGACAGTAAGTGCCCGCTACTGTAGTAGCTTCCCGGGAAGGAACGACATCAGGTAGGCACCGGCGCGGTCAGAGCGACACCTGCGGGGCACCGGTGTCGTAGCTTCCCGGGACGCAACAACACCAGGCGGGCGCCGGTGTCGTGCCGGCCGGCCGGACGAGTCCGAATCCCAGGCAGCAGCTTGACATCCAAGCCCTGGGATGTCTTCCCGGGACGTTGCTGAACCCAGCGCCAGGCACCGAACTCATCCCCCGGCTACGCGGCGCACACGGCTCGCGCGCCAAAGGCCGTCCGCTCAGAGCGCGGTGTCGGGATCGAGCAGTCCAGGCGGCGGGTCGATCACGAGCTTTCCGCCGACGAGATCGACCTCTGGCACGATCGCAGTGACGAACGGGACCAGTATCTCCTGGCCACGACGCGCACCCGAGCCGTCGATCACAAGCAGGTTCTGCCCGTGGTGCAGCACGTCGCTGACCGTGCCGACCTGCTCACCGGCGACCGTGATCACGCCGAGCCCGATCAGATCGTGATCGTAGAACTCATCGGGATCGGCCAGCGGCTTCAGGTCAGCGGAATCGATTTCGAGCAGCGTGTCCCGCAGTTCCTCGGCCGCTTCCCGGTCGGCGTATCCCTCGAACATGACAAGGAGCCGACCGAGGTGCCAGCGGACCGTCGATACCGTCAGCGGCCCGCGCTCGGCGGGATTGGTCACCAGAATCGAGCCAGCGGCGAACCGCTGGGCCGGGTCGTCGGTCCGCACCTCCACGGTGACCTCACCGCGCAGGCCGTGCGGTCGGCCGACCCGGCCAACGACGAGCTGCATTGCCGCTTAGCGGATCTCGTCGGCGTCCAGCAGGTCGACGCGCACGTACGAATCGCCTGCCAGCGAGCTGAGCACCGTACGCAACGCTCGCGCCGTGCGACCGCCTCGGCCGATGACCTTGCCCAGGTCGTCGGGATGCACCCGAACCTGGAGCACGCGACCGCGGCGCAGGTTCCGGCTCGAGACCCGGACCTCGTCCGGAAAATCGACGATGCCCCTTACAAGATGCTCAAGGGCCTCTTCGAGCACGTCAATCGGTCCCTGGCTCCGAGGCGGGGGCCGCGTCGGCCTTCACCTCGCTGTCGCCAGCGGCCTCCGCTTCGTCGCTCGCGCCGTCAGCCTTGGCCTTGGCCGGCGCCTTGCCGCCGCCCTTGGCCTTGTCCGCCTTGGCGTCGCTAGCCTTGGCATCGCTAGCCTTGGCCTCACTGGCCTTAGCATCGCCGGCCTTAGCGTCGCCAGCCTTGGCATCGCCGGCCTTGGCATCGCCGGCCTTAGCATCGCCGCCCTTGGCATCGCCGCCCTTGCCGCCGCCCCGGCCCCTGCCGCCGCCCTTAGGCGTGGTCGCGCCGCTGTCGGCCAGCGACTCGGCCAGAGCAGCCGCGAAGGCTTCCTTCTTGTCTGCGCGGGTCTCAGCGGTCCTCAGCGTCCCCTCCGCGCCCGGCAGGCCCTTGAACTTCTGCCAGTCGCCGGTTACCTCAAGGATCTTGCGCACCGGGTCGGTCGGCTGGGCGCCGACGGACAGCCAGTGCTGGGCCCGGTCGGAATTCACCTCGATGAACGAGGGGTCCGCCTTCGGGTGGTACTTGCCGATCTCCTCGATCGCCCGGCCGTCTCGCTTCGTGCGAGCGTCGGCGACGATGATGCGGTAATAGGGCTCCCTGATCTTGCCCATGCGCTTTAGCTTGATCTTTACAGCCACGGCTGTGGTCTTCTCCCAAGCAGATTCGGTGCGGACGGCGGGCCTTCGGGGTGAGGAACCCTGACCTGCCAGTCCGACGCAGGTAACGGCGAAACGAGTTAGAGAGGGCCTCGCGGAGCCGATGGTTGCAGACACATTCTGCCAGACGTCAACCCCTGCGGCGGACGACAGCCCGCTAGCCAGCCGCTAAAGAGCTTTTTTCGGCGAGAAAGCATGGCGCAGGTTCGCTTCCTGGGTCGCCAGAGGCCGGTCCAGCCCGGGCGACTCCGCCGCGCTGCCGACCGCACTGATCAGCGGTCCTTCTTGTTCCGCCCCCGGAACCCTGGCGGCAGCTGATCGTCATCCGGCTTGCCTTTGGCCGCACCAGGCCCGCCTGGCAGCCCAGGAACTCCGGCGCCGCCGCCAGCGAACCCCGCCGCCGCTCGCCGCAGCCCCGGCGGCAGTTTCATCCCCGCCTGGTCAAGCTGCGACAGGTCGAGTCCGGACATGTCGAGTCCTGACATGTCCAGCCCGGCATCGGCGGCACCGAGCCCGGCCAGATCCGGCTGGCCTTGCCGCGCGCCCGGCCGGGGCGCACCGGCGGGCCTGCCGCCGCCCTTGCCCTTCTTCTTCGCCTTGCCCTTCTGCCCGCCGCGCCGGCCGCCGCCTGGCATACCCGGCATCCCGGGCATGCCCCGCATGCCGCCCATCATCTGGCGCATCATCTTCTGGCCCTCTTGGAACCGCACGACCAGGTTGTTGACCTCGCCCACGGTGGTCCCTGAGCCATTCGCGATGCGCAGCCGCCGCGAGCCGTTCAGGATCTTGGGGTTTCGGCGTTCCTCCGGCGTCATCGAGTTGACGATCGCGGCGGCCCGGTCCAGGTCCTTGTCGCTGACCTGGCTGAGCAACTCCCGGTTCTGCGCCGCCCCCGGCAGCATGCCGAGCAGGTTCGAGATCGGCCCGAGCTTGCGGACCATGGCCAGCTGCTCGACGAAGTCCTCGAGCGTGAAGCCCTCGGCCGAGACCAGCTTCCCGGCCATCTCGGCCGCCTGCTGCTGGTCGAACGTCCGCTCCGCCTGCTCGATCAGCGTGAGGATGTCGCCCAGGTCCAGGATCCGGGACGCCATCCGGTCCGGGTAGAACAGGTCGAAGTCCTCAAGCTTCTCGCCCGCGGACGCGAACATGATCGGACGGCCGGTGATGTGGGCGATCGACAGCGCGGCACCGCCTCGGGCGTCGCCGTCGAGCTTGGTCAGGACGACCGCGTCGTACCCGACTCCGTCGAGGAACGCCTGAGCCGTCGAGACCGCGTCCTGGCCGATCATCGAGTCGACCACGAACAAGATCTCGTCCGGATCGACCGCGTCCCTGATCGCCGCCGCCTGCGCCATCATCTCGGCATCGACGCCGAGCCGGCCGGCCGTGTCGATGATCACGATGTTGTGCAGCTTGTGCTTCGCCTCGTCGATGGAGTCCCTGGCGACCGTCACCGGGTCGCCGACCCCATTACCAGGAGAGGGCGCGTAGACCGGCACGCCGGCCTGCTCACCGACTATCTGCAGTTGCTGCACCGCGTTGGGCCGCTGCAGGTCGGCGGCGACCAGCATGGGCGTGTTCCCCTGCCGCCTCAGCCACAGCGCCAGCTTGCCGGCCAGCGTGGTCTTACCTGAGCCCTGCAGGCCCGCCAGCAGGATCACTGTCGGCGGCACCTTGTTGAACCGCAGCCGCCTGGCCTCGCCACCGAGGATCTCGATCAGTTCCTCGTTGACGATCTTGATGACCTGCTGGGCCGGGTTGAGCGCTTGCAGGACGTCGGCGCTGAGCGCACGCTCCTTCACCTTGGCGACGAACGAACGGACCACCGGCAGCGCGACATCGGCTTCGAGCAGCGCGATCCTGATCTCGCGGGTGGTGGCTTCGACGTCGGCAGGCGACAGCCTGCCGCGGCCCCGCAGCGATGAGAAGACCTGAGTCAGCCGGTCAGAAAGTGTCTCGAACACCTGTAGGGAACTCCTTCTTGCGCCTAACCGCGCTGGCCCCGGGTGGTGGGCGGGGGGTGAAGCGGGCGGCCCCGGAACCCCCCGCAAAGGCTAGCCGATAAGCGCATCTACAAACGCCTCCGGTTCGAACGGCGCGAGGTCGTCGGCGCCCTCACCTAGGCCAACCAGCTTCACCGGGACGCCCAGCTCGCGCTGCACGGCGATCACGATTCCGCCCTTGGCGGTCCCGTCCAGCTTGGTCAACACGATGCCGGTGATGTCAACCACCTCGGCGAACACGCGCGCCTGGCGCAACCCGTTCTGCCCGGTGGTCGCGTCCAGCACGAGCAGCACCTCATCGACGCTGCCGTGCTTGGAGATCACCCGCTTGATCTTGCCCAGCTCGTCCATCAGGCCGGTCTTGGTGTGCAGCCGCCCGGCGGTGTCGACGATCACGGTGTCGACGCTGTCCGCGATTCCGGCGCTGACCGCCTCGAACGCCACGCTCGCCGGGTCGGCCCCCTCCCGGTCTGCCCTGACCGTCTTGGCGCCCACCCGGGACCCCCAGGTCTCCAGCTGGTCGGCGGCGGCCGCGCGGAAGGTATCGGCGGCGCCGAGCAGCACGGTCTGCCCATCGCCGATCAGCACCCGCGCCAGCTTGCCGCAGGTAGTCGTCTTGCCGGTGCCGTTCACGCCGACGACCAGCACGACGGCCGGACGGTCGCCGTGCGGCTCCGTATGCAGCGTGCGGTCCAGGTCCGGGTTGACCTGCTCGAGCAGGTCGGACTTGAGCAGCGCCTTGACCTCGGTCAGATCGCGGGTACCGGCCACCTTGACCTCGGTGCGCAGCCGGTCGACCAGCTGCGTCGCCGGCGCCGCGCCCATGTCGGCGGTGATCAGGATCTCTTCGATCTCTTCCCAGGTCTCGTCGTCGAGCTTGCCCGATGACAGCAGGCTGAGCAGCGCCGAGCCAAACGCGTTCTGGGACCGGGCCAGCCGGCTGCGCAGCTTGATCATCCGCCCGGCCGACGGCGGCGGCCGCTCTACCTCGGGCGCGGCCGGCGCGGCCGGTTCGGCGGCCGGTGCCAGCGTCCCGGGCTGACCGGCCCCGGCCTCGGGCGGCGCGATGGTCCCGGTCGCGCTGCGCCCGGCATCGACACCAGTCCCGGCATCGCCAGGCAGGCCGCTCCGGCGCGCGCGCACTTTAGGCCCGAGCAGCATGACGGCGCCGACCGCGACGATGGCGAACGCTATGACAAGGATGGTAATCAACGTGTCCATGACGGCCCCAGTCTGACAGAAGCTCGCGACCAGCCGAGCCATCCGGCCCGGCCCACAGCCCTCCTAGGCTGGCTCAGGTTCCCTGAGCCGCTGGCTGATGACAGCCGAGACGCCGTCTGATCGCATGCTCACTCCGTAGAGCGAGTCGGCGATCTCCATCGTCCGCTTCTGGTGCGTGATGATGATCAGCTGCGAACTCGCCCTCAGCTCTTCGAAGATATCCAGCAGCCGGCCCACATTGGTGTCGTCGAGCGCCGCCTCGACCTCGTCCATGACGTAGAACGGCGACGGCCGCGCCTTGAAAATCGACACCAGGAAGGCGATGGCGGTCAGCGATCGCTCTCCGCCCGACAGCAGCGACAGCCGCTTCACCTTCTTGCCGGGCGGACGTGCCTCGAACTCGATGCCGGTCGCCAGCATGTCGTCGGGCTCGGTCAGCACCAGCTTGCCCTCGCCGCCGGGGAACACCCGGGCGAAGATGTTCTCGAACTCGCGCGCTGTGTCGGCGAACGCCTCGGCGAACACCTGCTGGACCCGGTCGTCGACTTCCTTGACCACGGTGAGCAGGTCCCGGCGGGTCTTGCGCAGGTCTTCGAGCTGGGTCACCAGGAACGCGTGCCGCTCTTCGAGCGCGGCGAACTCCTCAAGCGCGAGCGGGTTGACCTTGCCGAGCTGGTCGAGCTGGCGCTGCGCGGTGTCGGCGCGCTTCTGCTGAACCTGCCGGTCGTACGGCGTCCCGAGGTGCCCTTCCTCGGCGCCTGGAATCAGCACGTCCGGCCCGTACTCGGCGACCAGCGCCTCGACCTCGACCGCGTACTCCTCGACGGCCTTGGCCTCGACCTGCTCGAGCTTGAGGCGACGCCCGGCCCTGGCGACCTCGGCTCCGTGCGCCGTGCTGACGACCTTCTCCAGCTGTCCGGTCGCCTCCCTGATCCGGCTCCTGACCGCCTTCAGTTCCTCGTCCCGGCCCTGGTGAGCGATCTCGGCCTGCTGCCGCTCGGAGTCGGCGAGCCGCAGCGACTTGTCGACGGCGACGAGTGCCAGCCGAGCCCCGGTCGCCACCGCGTCGGCCACGCGAGCCTCGGCGGCCCGCCGCCGAGCGCGCTCGGCTGCCCTGATCGTCGCCTGCCGCTCGGCCTGAGCCGACGACGCGAGCGAATCGGCCCGGCCGCTGATCGCCCGCAGCCGCTCCTCGACCGTCCGCACCTCCAGCCTGGCGTCCATCTCGGTGCTGCGAGCCGCCGACGCGCTGTCCGTCAGCGCCTGCTTAGTCGCCGCCGACACGCTCGA
>DATNFM010000307.1:0-17252 GCA_035606435.1 Streptosporangiaceae bacterium
CCTTAGCGGGCCGATCCTGAGCGGGCGATCCTGAGCGGCCGATCCTGAGCGGGCCGATCCTGAGCGGTTGATGCTGGGCGGGAGTGGGGTGCTAAGGGGTCCCGGTCATGATGACCTGGGCGCCGGTGGCGTCGGTGACCAGACCGGCGCCGAGCAGCTGGCCGGCGGTCCAGGCGCCGGGCTTGGCTCCGGAACGAACGCGTAGCGCCGTCTCGGCGGCTATGGCGGCCGTTTCGCTGACGCCTTCGCCGGCCTGCAGCTCGGCCGTCAGGGTCTGGCCGTCGGACCCGACGACCTCGGCCCAGGTATAGGAGCCGGTTTCGCCGCCGCGCGCGGTCGGATTCTCGATATAGGCGACCACATTGGCCGCACCGCTAGCCAGCCTGGCCGTCTCGACATCGCCGACCGGCCCGGGCAGCATCTGGCGCTCCGCACCGCCGAACGTCACGATCGCCGCACCGCTGCCGAGTGGCTCCTTGACCAACTGGCCGTCGCGGTAGGTGACGGCCACGCCCTCGGCTAGTGACTCCTGGATCGTCTGGCGAACGCCCTCGCTCTGCCTGGTCACTCCGGCAGCGGCCGCGACCCGCACGAGGCTCGGCGGTCCGGCCGGGCCCAGCCGTTCCACCAGGCGCAGGACGAGCGTTTCGGTCGCGGCGGGCCCGAATCCGGCTCCGGTGACCAGGGTGACCGAGCGCGCATTGGCGGCCTCGTCGCGGTCGAGCAGGCTCCGCACCGCCGACCACTCATTCGCTATGTCGACGTACGACACCCCGGCCGCCAGGCAGGCATCGATCACCGGACCGCCGTACCGGGCGAACGGCCCGATCGTCGACAGCACGACCCCGACGCCGGTCATCGCCTCAGCCAGCGAGCCCGCGTCGCCCACATCGACGGTCCGCACCTCCGCCGTCGAGCCAGTCCCGCCTTCGGCGGCCAGAGCTGCGGCGACATCCTCCAGAGGCCCCCGGTTACGTCCAGCCAGCCGGACGGGCACCTGACGGGCCGCGAGTTCGGCGGCGATGAGCCGTCCGCTGTTGCCCGCTGCTCCGAGAAGCAGCACTCCCCTGGTCATCTCGTTTCTCCTGTTCTGGCCGGCAGCCCGAGCCGGACCGTCGCGAGCAGTTCGGAGAACCGCTCGGGCTCCTCTAGATGAGGCATGTGCGCGGAATGCTCGAACCACACCAACTGCTTGCTCGGCGCCTCAAGCAGCGCCGCGTACTGCTCCGCCACGGCGGGCGGCGCGACCTGATCGAGCCGGCCCTGCGCCATCACGATCGGGACCTCCAGGCGGGTGACCGTCCGCATGAGGTCAAGCGCCGCTATGTCGGGAAGCAGGGCGGCCTGGGTCGCGGCCATCCTCCCGAAGATCCGGAAGATGTCCGCCAGCGAGTAGTCGGGGGAGCGCAGCAGGCTGGACGCGAGGCCGCGGGCAGACGAGCCGTAGGTGTAACCGGTGCGCGCACCGCCGAAATTCAGGTCCCACCGCATGCGCGTGCCGAACTGCTTCGGCTCCAGGTGAGGCGGCGGCCCGATCGCTTCGAGCTGCCTGATCGCCTTGCGGTTGCTCTGGTCGCGCGCGGCCTTGAGCGCGAATTCGTAGGCGTTCTCCCCGATGGCCGCGCCGTCGATGTCCATGCCGACGGTGACCAGGGCCGCCAGCAGGTCGGGCCGACGCGCGGCGACGTAGGCGCTGATCGTGGCGCCCATCGAGAACCCGACAACGGCCGCCGGCACGCCGAAGCGAGCCCGCAGCAACTCCAGCAGCTGCTCGGTGTCGTCGACCATCGCCTGGAGGTCCAGCTTCTGCGTGGGACTGGCGGACCGCAGCGACCGGCCGCAGCCGCGCTGGTCCCAGTAGATGACCGTGAAGTCATCCTCAAGCGACAGCACGCGCTCGAACGTCCGTACCTCGTTGATCATGGGCAGCGCCGGGCCCATCTGGACGAGCAGCAAGGGCGGGCTGCCGGCGTTCGCCGCCCGGATGCGAATCCACTGCGCGGCATCACCGAGCCGCACGGACTCCAGAAGATCGATGTTCATTTCGTGTCCTTAACTGTCGAGCAATCGCTGCGCCGCCGTCGGATCGTGGGCGGGCAGCACGACTAGGCCCGGCTGCCGCTCAGCCAGGGCGAGAACCTTGCGGGTGCTGTCGGCGAGTCCCCGCCGATCGCCTACGCCGGGAAGCTGGCCGCTCTTGAGGATCTCCAGGCCGTAGGTGAGATCGCCGGTCAGCAACAGCGGGGGCCGGCCGGCTCGGCGGACCAGCAGCGACAGCGAGCCGGCCGTGTGACCGGGGGTCGGCAAGAGCACCAGCGATCCATCGCCCATCACGTCCAGCGACTCGGTAAAGGGCGCCAGCGCGGGATCATCGGTCGGCGCCAGGCTGACCGGGTTCCAGGTCAGACCAGGAAGCTCGATGTGGCTACGCAGGAACCCGCGAAGCTCAGGGGCCGGCTTGGCCAGTTCGGCCCACTCGGCGGCCGACACCAGCAGCTCGCTCCCAGTCAGCTCTGGCAGGCCGCCGATGTGGTCCTCGTGCAGGTGGGACACGATCGCGGTGTCCACGTCGGCCGGAGAGTAGCCCAGCAGGGCGAGCTGGGCGGTGAGAGTGTCCTGCTCGCCGATGTCGAACCGAGCGAGCCGGCCATACAGGTACCCGGTCACGCCGCCAGGAAAGTAGCCGCGATCGGTGACCGAAGCCCGATCTTGCCCGGTGTCGAACAAGATCAGGCCGTGGGCGTGTTCGATGACGTAGACGTTGATCGGTCGCGGTGGTGTCCACCGCCGGGAGGTCAGCAGCCACCAGTACAGCGGCTTGCGGGTGCCGTAAAGCTGTTCTGGGCGAATCTGCACGGTCCCGGTGCTGATCACCGATACCGCCTTGACCGGCCCAGCCGACCCGGGCCCGGACGTAGACATCACGGTCGAGGTATTCACATGACCAGGCTGCCGCCGCTGCACCACCCAGTCAGTGACCTCAGTAGCCCGCCAGAGCGACTTAAGTCACAGGCCGGCCGGCCCGCCGGATTCGGCGTACAGACGGCCCGGGTCGAGGATCACCACGCTGTCCGCCGTCGTCGCCACGATCCCGGCGACGCGCAGGTCACGCAGGGCCCGGGCCACGACCTCACGGACCGATCCGGCCGCGTCGGCCAGTTCCTGCTGGGACACGCGAGCCACGAGGCGGCCGTGCGGGCGCTGCCGGTCGGAGGCAAGATCGAGCAGGTGAGCGGCGACGCGCTGGCGCACCGAGCCGAACGCGTTGACGGCGGTCTGCTCCAGCACCTCGTACAGGCGCCGGTTCAGCTCCTCGGCGATCGCCCAGGACACCCTGTGATCGGTCCGCGCGGCCGACAGCAGCACCCGTGCGCTGATCCGCAGCACGCTCGACGGCTCCACGGTCTGGACGCCGGTGCTGGCCGGCCCGCCCACCAGCACCGCGATCCCCAGCACGTCACCGGGCCGGGCATACCGGACGGTGACCTGCCGGCCCCCGGGCGAGCTCAGGTACACCCGGATCAGCCCGCGGACGACCAGCGCCGCCTGCGGCTCGTCCCCGGCCCGGTACACCGTCGTGCCGGCCGGGTAATCAGCCCGCTCCCCTTCGGTGCGCAGCCGCTCGGTCAGCTCGGCCGGAAGCCCGGCGAGGAAGCTCCGCTCCACCGCGTCGTCCAGGTCCCGGTCGGCCATGCCTATGACCTTAGGCGGGACCGCACATCCGGGTCGCAGCCGGTCAAAAGCTAGTACCTGACGTGGACCGACCCCGAGTAGGTCACCGAGTACTTGGGGGTGCCGCTCTTCTTACCGAACGAACCGGTGTGCGAGCGGAACTTCATTACCTGGAACGACTGCTTCTTCTTCGGCGTGAAGTTGCCGGTCGTGACCTTGATGGTGCCGGCCAGCTTGGCCGCCCCCCGGACGACGAGCTGGCCGAACTTGGTCCCGGGCTTGGTGCCGCTGATCACCGTCGCAAAGGTGCCCGACGTGGTCTGCGTATACGTGCCGTTGACGGTCAGCACGCCGGCGGTGGTACTCGGATTCACGGTCCCGCCATTGACCACGGCCGCGCCGACGGTGCCGTGCCCGGTCAGGGTGCCGCCCTTGATCAAGACCGGCTTCAGCGAACCGAACGACCCGCCCGCAAGATTGGTGACACCCGCGGTCTGGGTGTAGCTGAGCGCGACGACCTCGAGCTTGCCGCTCACCAGCTTGACCGTGCCGAGGTTGAGGAACTGGAGCAGGGAAATCGTCACGGGCTTATTGCCCTTCACGATCAGCGTGCCGTTGTTGACGAACCTGTCGGGGTTGGCGCAGCAGAGGCCGGCCTCGAATGTCGTGCCGGAGTTGGCGGTCAGAAGGCCCGCGTTGACGAGTTTGGTCGCAGCGCCGAGGTGGACCGGTCCCTTCCCGGTGACGTTCGCAGAGCCGCGCAATGTCACGGTGATCGGCTTGCCGTTCGGCGAGAACGCGTCCTTGGTGCCAGTCCCGCTGATCGTCGTGAACACCGAAGAGCCAATGTTCAGATTGCCCTCTACGTGCCCGCCCGTCCACAAGAAGGTGCCCGTTCCGACGAACCCGCCGGTCCCGGTGAAGGCGGCGTTCCCGGTGAGCTGCACCGTCGTGCCGTGGGTTATGGCTACGCCCGCGGCGAGCTTCACGGTCTCGCCCTGGTCGAACGCCAGCGTGCCGCCATTGTCGACGGCGATCCCCGGGCTGAACGACGCCGGCCCGGAAACCACGTCAAGCGTGCTGCCCTTGCCGACAATGACGGACCCGCCGATGCTCAGCCCCATGAAGCCCAGCGTGGCGGTCCCGCCGGAGGAGGCCGGCACGGCCAGAAGGCCGGTGCTGATGAACTTGTTCGGGTTGGCACAGCAGGCGTTGGCCTCGACGGCCGCGCCCGGGTCGATCTGGAACCTGCCCTTGTTCGTAATCGCCGCGCCCCCGAACTCGGTCTCCAGCAGCCCGCTGCCTGATACCTCGGTGTTGCCCTCGAACGTCGTCTTGTCGAACGTGATCTTCTTGCCGGCACCGCTGATGGTCGCCGAGCCCACGACGTCGAGTTCGGAGTTCAGCACGTTCTGCGCCGTGGAGACGCTCCAGGTGAAGTCGCCGGTCACGGTGACGTCGCCGCCGGCCAGGGAGGCGTTCGTCAGCGTCAGGTCCTGCAGGCTGGTGCTGCTCGGCATATTGGTCACGCTCGGCGAGACTTGCGACCCGGTCGGCGCGATCGTGACGCTGTCGCCGTTCGCCGGGACGCCGCCGTTCCAGTTCATGGCGTCGCCCCAGCTGTGACCGTCGCCGTTGCCGGTCCAGGTTTCGCTGCCGGACGCGAACGCCGCCCCGGGCGCTATTAGTCCCCCGGCCAGCAGGCCGGACGCGACCGCCGCTCCGATCCAGGGGCCGAACCGACGACGACCATGCTGACGGCCGCGGCCGCTGGCTCGTGATCTCATGAGCACCCCCGACGTAGCTAGTAACGGGAAAACTAGCGATTACCGGCCTAACAGGGCAAGAGGTGCGCGCGTAGATCTTCCACCCTTCATTTTGCTAGAAAGATTTGCGCGGGGTTCGTTTCCGCGCCGCCAGAGGCCCGTCCCGCCGGGCGGCTGGCCAGCCGGCGCTTTCAGGTCGCTCAGTAGCCGAAGAGCCGGACGAAGCCGGTGACGTAGCGGTTCGGGTAGAACGTGAGCACCCGGTGGCCGCGCTCGAACGACCACGTGCCTGCCGCATAGCCCCCGTGGAACGTGGTGGTACCGGTCGGCGCCCTGGTCGCGGTCCGAGAGGCGGTAGCGAATGACTGAGCGAACTTGCCCTTGCCGGGATAGCAGGCGAGCAGTTCCACGCTGGTGAACCGGCGGCTGAAGAAGTTTCCGAGCGCCGCCCCGCTGGGAGAGTGAGTCTGGAGTGCCCCGGCGGCCGTCCTGTAATTGAACTCCACGAAATCACCGCCCACGTAACCGTGCGTGGCCAATTTGCCCGCGCCCCCGCGGTTGAAGGCCTTGTTGATCGCGCCGGCCTTGTTCAGGTCGTACGTCTTGGGGTAGGGCGCGCGCAGCCCGGCCGCCTTGACGTGGAGCCTGAAGTCGCTGTGCGCGTTCATGATCGTTGCCCGGCCGGCGAAGCTGCGCCGGATCATCCGGCCAGTCACGCCGCCGGCAATCCCTCCGGTCACGCCGCCGGTGAGTGCGCCCCAGCCCGCGGCGTTGTCCACGCCGTCCCATACCGCCGATCCGGTCTTGCCGTCCACGATGTTGCCGAACAACTGGGTGAGCCCGCCGGTCACGACGCCGTCGACCGCGCCGCCAACCGCGCCGGCGGCGACTCCGCTGAGGATGAACCCGGCGGTCGTCGTCGATGCGGCCGTGTAGCCGGCCGCGGTGATGCCGGCCGTCACCGCGGCGCCCG
Source organism: Streptosporangiaceae bacterium (assembly GCA_035606435.1). Lineage (GTDB taxonomy): Bacteria > Actinomycetota > Actinomycetes > Streptosporangiales > Streptosporangiaceae > Chersky-822. Next base: position 6,412 of record DATNFM010000307.1, read on the forward strand.
CACCGTACCCGAGCGCACCGCCCAGCGCGCCGACGCCGGCGCCGATTCCGACGTAGGCCCAGAACCGGCCCTCGCTGATGTTCGAGCCGGAGGCGATGCCGCCCGAGATCCCGCCCGCGAGCGCGCCGATGCCCATCGCGATCAGCAGCGGAACCCACGCGAACTCGCCGTCGGGGTCGGTGAGGTTCACCGGGTCGCCGGAGACGAACGCGTACGGGCTCAGGTACGCCGACGGGCCCGGGTCGGGCTGATAGAAGCAGTAGGCGACCGGGTCGTACAGCCGGGCGCCAAAGTTGTACAGGCCGGTGACGCCGTCCCACTCCTGTCCGGTGAACCGGTAACTGAGAAGGTCGGGACGGCTGCCGGTGACCTCGCCGAGCGCGTCGCCGAACGGCCGGTAGGAGTAGCCGCCCAGCAGGTCGCCGGCCTGGCCCATGAGCAGCCGGGCCGAGCCGAGCCGGTCCTTCACGACGCCGGCCTGCACGTCGCCGCTGATCAGTCCGATGATGCCGCCGACGCCATGCACGTAGGCGATCTCAGTGGTTTGGCCAACACTGTCGCCGTCGGTAAGCCGTTCGATGAGCGGCGTGGCACCGCCGCCGAAGAGGTACCGGCGAGTGGCGAGCGATCCGCCGTCAGCATCGCGCAGTTCGGAGAGCAGACGCTGGGTTTCCAGCCCGTACCGCAGGTCGAGGCGGTGACCCTTGGTCGTGGCGATGCCGGTCACCAGGCCGCTCACCAGGTCGGTCTCCAGCCGCAGGTGGCGCGGTTCCGGCGTCCGGTTGACCGAACCCGCCGGATCATAGGAATAGGAGCCAGGCTCTGGGCTGATCGCGCTCAGCCGGTTGGTTCCCGGTTCGTGCCTGAAGGCCCTCCTGGTGCCGGCGTCTTCGGCGGTGAGCAGGTTGCCGTTGCCGTCGAAGCTGATCGGCTCGCCGACGCCGATGCTGTATTCCGGCGCGTTCAGGCACTGCGCGACTCGCAGCCGGCCGTCCCGGTGATAGGCGAACAGCCAGGACTCATCCGGCCTGGCCGATGCGGTCAGGTCAAGCCGGGCGACTCGGCCGTCGAAGTACCTGGCCCCTTCATAGCCCGGGGTTTCCCAGTAGGAGATCTTCTCGGTGAGCGCGTCGCTTTCGATCGAGACCGGCCAGCCGGGTGAGTTGACTCGGTAGCGCCGGGACAGCCGGCCAGGCCCGGCCAGCCCGACGACCTCGCGTTCGATTGCGCCGTCGGCGTTGTAGCCATAGCTGGCGTAGCGATCGGGAACCTCTGGTGTGCCGATCCGGGTGAGCTGTCCGAGCAGGTCGTAGCCGTAGGTGACGACCATCGGGTGCTGGCCGGCGCCGGGCGCCCTTGGGTAGCCGATCCGCGCCAGCTCGCCGGTTCCGAGGTAGCCGTAGTCCGATTGCCAGCCTTGCTCGCCCGCCAGCTGCTCGGTGTAGCGGATGATCTGGCCGGCCCGGTCGTAGTCCATCCTGACCGCCAGGACCGGCCGGTCGGGTCCCAGGTTGCGGGTGCTGGCCGTGTGCTGGCCGATGGCGTTGGCGGCGCTGCCGTCGCCGTCCCAGGCGAGGCGTTCGTACCAGCCGGGGGCGTCGACGGGCCAGTCGGAATCGGCGAGGACGCTCAGTCGCTCCCGATCCCAGACGACCGCGACCTGGCCGGTCTCGGTGAGCCGCCCGAGCCGGTCATAGCAGTAGTACAGGACCCAGTCGAGATCGCCGGGCGCCGCCGACCGCCCGGCCTGCGTCAGCACGAACCGCTGCAGCCCGCGCGCGTCGTAGACGTACTCGGTCGTGCCCTCATCGGAGGAGTGCGTGGCCAGCAGCTGACCGGTGCCGTCGACGGTATTGGTGATGACGTAGCGGGCCGGGTCGGTGCCGTCCGGCGGCGCGTAGTAGCTGGGCGGGTAGACCGCGGTCAGCGCGCCGCGGCCGTCGTAGGTGAAGGAGGTCCGCTCGTCGCGGTCGCCGTCGGTGGCGTCAGGACCGGCGATGACTGGCCCGGGCACGTCGCGGGTGCCGATGAGATTCCCGGCCCGGTCGGTGTAGCGCACCGAGGTGTTGCCGTTCTGGTCGGTGAGCCTGAGCTGCGGGTACTGGCCTGCGGGCAGGTTGTCGAGGAACCCGCTGGTGACGTTCGCGGCGTAGCCGAGCCTGGCCGTGTGCGGGCCTGGCCCGTCGATGGCGAGCGTCGCGCCGGGCTGGCCGGATTCGATCTCGCGCCCGGTCTCGGCCGGCTCGAGCAGCGTCCGGCTGTACGGATAGCCGCCGTCGTCGGAGCGCTCGCCGCCCGCGTAATACTCGGCGAGGTCGCCGGACAGGCGCCCGGTGGCCCAGTCGACGCCGGTAACGAAGCGCGGTCGGTATCCCGGCGGTTCGGCGGCGTACAGCATGGACTTGGTCGTGATGGCCGGGCGGCCGAGCTGGTCGGGCAGCGCGCCTGAGGTCAGCGTGCCTTCGTCGCCGAGCCGCTGGAGCTGGCGGGGCTGGCCGCAGCCATCGGCGTACTGGATCGCCAGTCTTGGCTGGTGGAAGACCATGATCCGGGTGAACCCGAGCTCCTGGCCTCCGGCGATGAGCCTCAGCGGGCCCTTTACCTGGTCGGCGAACCAGTGGCGCAGGATCAGGGTGCCGCCAGTGAAGAACGTCACCGCGTGATCGGTCGCCACCAGCAGCCAGCTGCCAGAACGCAGTGCCGGCGCGGGCGCGCGGTCGACTATCGCGGTGCCGTCGAGCAGTCGCCATTCGCCCGAAGGATCCCAGGTCACCGACACGCGGCCGATCGCGATTCCTGCTGCCGGCGGGCCGTCCTGAGCCTCGCCGGGGCCGGTCCCGGCGAGCAGGAGCGGAGCGTCCGGACGGCGGAAGTCGAGGCGCACGCCGTAGCAAGCGAAATCGTCGCTGTCGCGCAGCGTTACTGAGCCCGGCGACGCACCCGCGTGCCAGAGCACCTCATCGGCCGCCGCCCAGTCATCGAGCGGCTCGGCATCCCAACGGGTTCGCCAGCCGGACCCGTCGAGGAACTCCTCGATGAACCCCGGGCCGGCCGGGGTGACCGTGATCTGGGCGTTCGGGTTCCCTGGGTCGAAGCGTTCCTGTCCGGCTCCGAGCGCGAAGCTCACGCCGCTGACCTCGCGCACCCGGCGGTCATCGTCGATGGCCGCGATCTGCCGGCCGAACTCGTCGTAGTAGTAGCTGGTCGCGTTGTTGTTCGTGTCGAGAGCGGCGGACAGGGCGAACGTCTGCTCGTCGTAGACCTGGGCGTCGACCCCGCCGAGCAGAGGCGCGAACCGGACGTCGTCGACCAGGACCGGATGACCGCCGACGAAATTCACCAGCCGGCAGTTGATCGAGGTAGCCGCTTCCGGCTGGGGCGGATCGAGGTAGGTCCACAGCCGTTGCCAGGTCCCGCCGGTGTCCGCGATCGGCAGGAACCGGCTGGCCTCGGTGCCTGCGGCCGACCGCAACTGGATGTGCCAGCCCGCCTGATCGCCGGCCGGGAAGACGGGCTCGGTCTTCACCCAGCAGTCGAGCAGCAGGCGGCCAGTTCCGGCTGGCGTCTCGAAGGACGCCTCGACGGGCGAGCCGTCGCTTTGGCCGGGCAGCCGCAGCGCCCGGCGCCCGGTGTGCGCGTCCTCGTCGGTGATCAGGTCGTCGAGCGGCCCCGCGTTGGGGCGACGCCAGCCCTGCTGATCCTCGTAGCTTTCGAAGCCCAGGTAGCTCGCCGACCTCGGCGCGGTTAGCAGGTCCACGTTCAGCAGCGCCGCGACCTCGTGCTGGCCGGACGCGTCGAAGAGCGTCGAGGTGGCCACGCCGCTGACGTCGACCGACACGAGTGGCTGGCCGAACTCGCCCCTGGCGGTGAACGCCTCGTCCCGCCGCCAGCCTGGACGCGGCGCGTCGACGTCGTAGTCGAACTCCGGGGCCACGGCCGGGCCGCCCAGCCAGGTCCAGGCCTCGTGCTCGGCCCAGACTCCTTGATCGATCCGGTCCCCGGGCTCGGCCGGGGCGGCCTGCTCGGCCGGGTCTGCATCCTGCGCCGGATCGCGCCAGTCGCTGCGGTAGGTGGTGGCGGTCGAGCTGACCGTGACCTGCCTGGTGACGTTCGCGATGGTCTCGCCCGCCTGGGCGGTCAGCATGCGCGCGGCCGCGAGCGCGGCATACCTGGGCACCCGCCACGCGGGCAGCAGCGTCCGGGTGATCTGCTCGGTCTCGCCGTTCGAGCTCGTGCGCGTCGTGGCCTGCTCGAGCAGGAAGCCGGTCGCCGGGTCGTAGGTGTTGGTGACGTCCTGCCTGCTGATCCCGTAGACGTCCAGGCCGCGGTCGACGCCGTTCCTGGCCGCGATCGGGTACTCGTGGTCGCCGCTGAGGATCTCCCAGCGTGCTCCCGCCGTCAGCGTCCGCACGCTGGCGTCATCGGCCAGGGCCAGCCCGTGCCCGACGAACTCGGCTCGGGCTTGCACAGGAATGACGCCCGCGTCGAAGTCGGACGCTAGGGCCGACGGCACCTCAAACAAGTGCAGCCGCCCGACGATCTCCGTGCTGCGGGTCAGCTTCGGTTCGGTGATCGGCAGCAGGAGCCCGACCGGCGACTGCGTCCCGTGCTGCAGCGGCAGCGTGCTCCACAGGCTGTGCGAGGCCGAGACTTCGAAGCCGTCGGCATCGAGGACGATCGCCTCCCTGACCAGTCCGGCCAGCAGGCTGTAGGCCGGGCCGGCGGCGGCGAGAGCACCTCGGGACGTGTGGCGCAAAGCCGGAAGGTTGCTTTCTTCCAATCCGTTGTAAAAGCTGTAGACGGCCCGCCCGCCAGAACCGTCGCGGCCATTGACCCGGCTCGCCCGAGGGAACTGCACGACCTTGCCGGTGGCGTCGGGCACGGCTATCGCGGCGTCGTAGTCGTAGCTGGTCAGCTGCTCGGCGTAGCCGTCGCTGATCGTGACCGAACTGACGACCGGGACCGCGAGCTCATCGGCCAGCGAGTCATCACCGATCCGGTGCAGGTAGAGCTCGGTGGGCCGGGCGGCGAGCTGGCCGGCCGGATAGGTGACGAACGCCTCCCCGCCCGCGAGTTGCTGCCCGCTCACGATCGGGTCGTCGGTGGCGATCCGCTGGCCGGGGAACCTGAAGGCCTGAGCCGCCTGCCCGTTGGCGAACAGCTGCGCGATCGTGGTCGTCTTGGATGGGTCGGACGGCTGGTCCTCGAAGGCCAGGTAGTCGGGCCCGCGATTGATCAGTGACCGCTTCGCGCCCGAGGCGGGCAGGGTTCCGACCGATGGCAGCTGACCGTTCGGCTGCCGCCAGCGGATCTGATCACCCGCCGTCATCAGCGGCCCGCTCGCGCTCGGTGGCCAGATCTGATCGATCGTGTCGGTGCCGGCTTCTGTCTCGGTGCCGGCCGCGGCCTGCGGGTACGTGGCGATCCGCCAGGTGCCTGAGTCGGCGACGTAGGCGACGGCCGTGCTCGTGCTGCGCGATCCTGAGGCCACGGTGCGCACCGCGAGGTCGTCGCTGTAGGCATAGGCAACCGGGTCGATCGTCGAGCCGAACTCAAACGTCCGCCAGGCCTGGCCGTCGAACCTGAGCAGCAGCGGACCGTTGCCGACCAGCGCACCCGCGACGACGGTGGCCAGCGATCGGCCGGGGCGGAGCTCGTCGTGGGCGACCGCGTAGCCGGAGTCCCAGGCGATGATGCGCAGCTTGGGCTGGCTGTCGGTGGCGAGGTAGGTAGCCACCGCGAAACTGCCGGCCAGCGCCCAGTAACTCTGCGAGTACAGCGGATCCCAGTCGAAGCGCTGACCGCCCGACCCGCCGATCGGTCCGTCCACCCATTGGCCGGTCAGGTCGCGGTGGAAGATCTGGTACGGCGCCGTGCCGGAGGACTGGTCGTACCAGGCAACGATGTAGTAGTTACGCAGGGCCGCCAGCGCGACCTTCGTCGTGCCCCGGCCGTGCTCCTCGCGCTGCCATTGCTCCGTGAACGGATCGAACCAGAAGCGATACACCAGCGAGTCACCGCCAAGGTGCGCGACGACGAACCGGTCGCCGACCCGCAGCGCGGTCTCCTCGGGGATTTCCTTGCCGGGGCGGCGCAGCTGGAGCTGATGCTGGCGCCATTCGCCGAACCGGCCAGGCTCCTTCTGGAACAGGTGGATGACGGCCTGGGGCGGCGCGCTGGTCGGGCTGAGATAAAGCGCGAAGAAGTCACCGCTGGTGGCCGCGCGCACGAACTCGGGTCGGATGCGTCCGGGCAGCTCGGTAGTCCACGGCTTCGACCAACGTCCGCCGAAGCTGTAGACCTGGATCACCGTGGTCGCCTTGGTGTCGGAGTACCAGGCGATCGCGACGTAGTTCGGGCCGTTGAACACCAGCGGACGGCTCCCGGGGATCGGGTTGGGAACCGTGATGTTCTTCTTGAACTCGTCTCCGCCGGTTCCTAGCGTTACCTCGGTGTAGGCGAATTCGGCCCGGCCGCCCTCGGGGAACTGGATCGCGGTGAGCGCGCCGGGGTTGGCTGACTCGGCGTCCAGGTCGTACTCGAAGCGAGTTGGCGGTGCGGCCAGGCGGCCGTGCTTGTGCTGGCGGACGGCGTGGAGGAAGCGTTTGGTGAATTGGCCTTGGCGGGCGGCTCCGGCTTGCTGGGCGGACACGTCGGCTAGCTCGTAGTCGAAGTCCAGGGAGTAGAGCAGGCCTTCCTGGCTTTCGGTGGCGTGTACGTCCAGGCCCTTGAGCGCTCGCGTCTCGTAGCGATCCTGGAACGCGGTGTCGGGGCCGCCGTCCGGGGTCTGGTGCGGCGGCGCGTACTCGAATGGCTCCTTCGGCAGGTACCTGAAGGTCACGCTGCGGCCGAAGGGGTCGACGATGAGCCGCACGTAGGAGGCCCGCGTGTAGCTGAGCCCGCCGGCGACCTCGACTTCGTCGTTGTCGTAGGCCCAGGTCATGACGTCGCCCCAGGGCGAGGTGACCTTGGACAGGTTCCAGGCGATCGGGTAGCGGCGCAGGCTCTGACTCGGGGCCCGGCTCGCGCCGATCCAGTTGCCCCACGCCACGCCGTACATCACGGCGCCTTCGCTGTCAGGGTTGCCGTAGGTGGCGACCGAGCCGTCTTCCCTGACGATCTGCCAGGTCTGGAGCGCCATCAGGTAGCGGACCTGCCAGAGCGGGCGCAGGCGGCACTGGAATTGCATTACGCCGTCTGACTCCCCGCACCATTCCAGCCGGTCGACCGAGCCGCCGCATTGCAGGTAATAATCGCCGTCGAGCGGATTCCCGGTGGACTTATCGTCGACAAGGACCCGGTCAGTGCTCAGCGACCAGCCCAGGCCAAGCAGGCCGGTCGGCGCGGTTTCGTTCCACGTCCGAGCGGCCTGCCCGACGCTGCTTGAATAAAATGCCGTGACCTCGAGCGACAGGCCGTTACGCCCCGGCAGGTTGACCAGGGACAGCGGAGTGTTTACCTCGCCCCTGAACATATTTACGCTGTGCGGGATATTCCCGAAACTGCTCGCGTCGAGCTGAAATACCCGCGCGCTGGGTGCGGCGGTGCCTGCCGGCACCAGGTCACGGCTGATGACGTTCCCCTCCCCCGGAGCTCAGACGCCGATGGCGGCGAAGGTGAAGTGGCGGTCGGCGCCCCTGCCGTCGCCACCGCCGGTCTTGACCCTGAACCGGTCGTTGACGATGCCGACCAGCACCGCGTTGTCGCGGGTATCGCCGCCCTGGCTACTGACGTCGTCGGGGAAGATCTGGGTGGCCGATACAGCGGGTATTACGTTGAATGGCTCCTCGAACAGGATGGTGTAGATTCCGGTGTTCGAGTGATCGACCTTGAAACCAGTGCCGGAGATAATCTTTCCCTGAGGGGAAATGACTCCCCACATAGTCCGCTCTGCCATTTCTATTGCAGCCTCCCGTTTTGCCGAACCAGTGTTGGCCGTGAACAGGGCATGACGAATAGCCCCCGGGTTAAGGTACCCAGGGGCCTTTGATTCGATTACAGGGCAGACGAAATTTTAGGTCTGGCTAGTAATAACGGGACCTAGCGATCCATGGTCGCTAGTCGTCCAGGGACGCTAGTCGTCCAGGGACAAGACGGGCAGGTCTAGTTCCTCGCGTAGCCAGTCGGTGTCCAGGCCGGACCGTCCCCGCGCGCCCGCGCCCGCGGCCCCCGCCCCGGCCAGCTCGTCGGCCTCGTACTCGAACTGGCGCAGCATCGACTCCACGCGCAGCCGGTCCTTGCCCACCGCACTCTGCCGGGGCGTACGCCCGCGCAGCACGGCCAGCGGCTCGTCGATCCAGGACTTCTCCTGACCTGCGCCGAGCGGAGCGCGGCCCCTGAGATGCCTGGTCTCCCGGTCCAGGTGGACCTCCAGGAAGATGCGCCAGAGCAGCTGGGCGATGGCCATGATGGTGACCGAGGCCGTGAGGGGCGGCATCGGATCCTGGTACTCGGCCAGGACGCCATAGGGTTCGGCGGCACCGACCCGCATCGGGTCATCGGGTCGCAGCGACGTCTTCTTCTTGCCTGCGAGCGAGTGCACGACGTTGATGACGGCCTTATCGACGAATTCCGCGGCGGCGTCGGCCTCGGCCGGGCTGAGCCGAATGCCAGTGCCCGTAGCCCGCCAGATTCCATCGACCGGAACCAACCCGCCGAGCCAGACCGACCACCGGGGCCAGCCGTCGGTGAACTGGGCCGGGAAGTTGACGTACCGCAGCTCGCCGGTGCTGATGTCAGTGCACCAGTAGCCGGGCGGCTCAGGGGCGTTCTCGATCTTCCACAGGCCGTAGTGGAAGTTCTCTTGCCAGGCGTGTGCGCGCGCCGCTAGCTCGGCGGGTGTCGAGGGGGCGGCGGCGAAAGCCGCGATCGCGGTGTGATCGCCACTGTCTTGGGCCTCGCTGTCTTGGGCCTCGCTGTCCTGGGGCTCTTCTTGGGCCTCTTCTTGGGCTTCGTCTTGGGCCTCAGGTCTGTCTTGAGGCTCGAGCCTGGCGGTGAGCAGGGCATTCTCGGCGACCAGGGCGCGGAACGAGTCCAGTTCGTCGGGCGTGAACTTGAGGGCTTCGATGGCTTTCAGATGTCTTGCGACTTCTTCGTCGACAGCACGCCCGTAATCCGAACCTGAGAGAAAGCCGCTCACCGCATCCGTGAGGTCCGTCAGGCCGGACCGGTCGGTGAACCGGTCAAGGACGGCCCGCTCGCGCGGCCCGCAGCACTCCTCCCAGGCCGAGCCACTGCCGCACGTGCAGCTGGCGATAGGTTGCTGCCCGTTGGCTTGCTCGTAGGCCTGGTTTATCGCAGTCCCGTAGAGCTCCATCGCGTAGCCATCATCCGGATCATCGCGAAGGCTCGCTTCGAGCAGAGTAGTTGCCTCAGCTAGCCGCCCGATCCCGCGCAGATTGTCGATCAGGCGCAACCTGTTGTAGGTGTCGCCGGACGCCTCAGTGACCGCGAACGCCTGATCCAGCAGTTCGCCGGCCCGGGCCGAATTCCCTATGGCGCGGTCTACCTGAGCCGCGAAGGTCAAATCAGTCAGCGACGGCTCGCTCTCGCCGACCTGCTCAGCCTCGTTACCCTCGCCGGTCTCGCCGATCTTGCCGGGCACGAGCATCGCATCGGCCAGCTCCGCCAGCCGCTCCATCGACCAGCCGAAATCCTTCATCTCGCCCACGACGTAGGCGGAGATCGGGCCGCGTTCGTAGGTCGTGTTGAGCACGTCGGCCATTTCCGCCAAGGGCGAGTCTGGATTCGAGAGCACCTTGAAGCGGTCGGCCCTGGCGTCGACCTCGTGCTCCCACTCCCGTTGCCGCCGCGCCGCCGTCTGCTTCTGCGAATCCCTGGTCTGACGCTTGGCCCGGTCCAGCTTGCGCCGACGGTTGCTCTTAGCCATGGATGGCTCCCTGGTCTTAGCTCGACTGCCCCGTGACTGGCGGCTGGTCGATGAGCGGAGCCGATTGCGATACCGGCTGCAGCAGTCTAGAACCGATGTCGTGAGCGATTGGGTGCGTATCGATCCGAAACCGGGTGCCAGCCTGTGAACGCGATCACCGTCGAGCCGATTCCTAGCGGCCGATTCATCCTGGTGCCGCTGGGTGTTGGGCACGCCGCCGAGATGACGCAGGTGCTCTCGGATCCGCGGCTCTATGCCGTCACCGGCGGCACGCCGCCTACCGAGGACGAACTGCGCGCCCGCTACAAACGCTGGACTGCCGGGTCTCCTGACCCAGACGAGATCTGGTGTAACTGGGTCATCCAGCTCCGCAGCCAGCCGCCGGTGCTGGCCGGGACCGTGCAGGCCACGATCAGCGGCAGCCGCGACCAGTCTGATGCCGAGATTGCGTGGATAGTCGGAACTCCGTGGCAGGGGCAAGGCCTGGCCACCGTGGCCGCCCAGGCGCTCGTGCAGTGGCTCCGCGATAACGCCATCGCCACGATCACGGCCCACATCCATCCAGACCACCGTGCCTCCGCCGCCGTAGCCACCGCAGCCGGCCTCGCCCCTAGTGATAGCTGGCATGACGGGGAACGAAAATGGCAGCTAGCCACAGGTACCGGCCGTGAGACGTGAGGTATTCGCCGACAGCTTCGTATCGGAGATACAGAGGCCAATGCATCCCTCGAGCAGGGATCAGCATCTCGCCTGGCCATGCAGATTCGGCTACGGTCGCCGGCCAGGCGGGGTTGTTTCTCGGACTTCGAGGCGGCGTTAACTGCTCCCGTGCCTGTTTCGGATGCTGACCGTGACTAGTAGCCCGACTGTCGCCAGGGGGCGGAGTTCCGGACGAGAACTGGTCTGTCGCACGAGCATGCAGAAGCGGCGGGCTCTGTCGCCCACAGTCACG